>JBLNGL010000027.1:0-5203 GCA_050264735.1 Ignavibacteria bacterium
GAAATCTCCAGTAAGTCCTCCGAATTCCCTCCGATCATAAGTCGAAATTCGCCGGATTCAATTATTTCTTTTAAATTTATATCTAATAAAGAAAGCATTTTGGGGGTAATAGTAAATTCAACTGTTTTTGTTTCACCCGGCTTTAATTCAATTTTCTGAAATCCCTTTAATTCTTTTACGGGGCTAGTAACACTTGCCGCCAAATCTCTTATATAAAGCTGTACTACCTCTTTACCTGCAGCTTTGCCGTTATTTGTAATATCAATCCAGGCTTTTACATTTTCATTCTTCTTTATCTTCAATTTTTGAAGCTTAAGGTTTGAATAAGTGTATTCCGAGTAGCTTAATCCGAACCCGAAAGGATAAAGAGGAGAATTCGGATAATCGATATACCTGCTGGTAAACTTTTGGTTCGGATTATACGGCCTTCCGGTGCTTTTATAATTATAATTCACAGGTATTTGTCCGACATAGCGCGGAAAAGAAACGGGCAGTTTGCCGCAGGGATTAAAATCACCAAATAAAACATCTGCAACTGCATTACCTGTCTGGGTACCGAGAAACCATGATTCAACCACCGCAGGAATGTTTTCGTCAATCCATTCAATTGTCATAGGACGTCCATTCATCAGGACAACCGCAACAGGTTTTCCCAATTCATAAATTTTTTGAATAAGTTCAAGCTGTACTCCGGGCAAATTAATATCTGCACGGCTTCCAGCTTCACCGCTCATATCCCGTGATTCTCCCATAACCATAATCACCATATCCGATCCTCGGGCTATTTTAACAGCTTCATCAAAACCGCTTCGATCCATGCTTTCGATAGCGCAGCCTTTTGCATAAGTAACATTAGTTCCATCGGAAACTTTCTCTCTTATTCCTTTTAAAACTGTAACTACATCTTCAACAATAGGATTAGTACTCCACGGGCCGAGCGGATCTTCCTGGTTATCTGCAAGAGGTCCAATTACTGCAATTGAATTCAATTCCTTCTTTAAAGGGAGAAGATTTTCCTCATTTTTCAAGAGCACTATTGACTCTCTGGATAACTGGAGTGCCGCCAGGTCTCTTTCCTCCTTAGAAGGTATATTCTTTGCAAAAAAGATTGAATCCACGTAAGGATGTTCGAATAAGCCGAAACGGAATTTAATTCTTAAAATTCTTTCAGCAGATTTATTTATAGTTTCCTCTGAAATGAGCCCTTCTTCAACTAATGATTTCAAATACGGCAGATAAACATTTCCGGATCCAACATCTCCGGCCATATCCATATCCACGCCGGCTGCTATTCCTTTAAATGCAGCTTCTTTTTTATCCTTTGCTATTCCATGGTTTATTAGTTCAGCAATTGAATTCCAATCACTTACAACGAATCCGTCGAAACCCCATTCGTTACGTAAAATCTGGGTCAATGTCAGGTAGTTAGCGGAAGCGGGAATTCCATTTAAGTCGTTAAAAGCGCTCATTAGAGTACCTGCACCTGCATCAACAGCCGCTTTAAATGGGGGCAGGTAAATTTCTCTTAAAGTCCTCTCGGAAATGTCGACAGTATTATAATCTCTTCCTCCCTGTGCTGCGCCATAGGCAGCATAATGTTTCGCACAGGCAACAATCGAATGATTACCAATAAAATTATCTCCTTGAAAACCTTTTACCTGAGCTTCAGCCATAACACTCCCCAGATATGGATCTTCACCGGCACCTTCGGCAATTCTGCCCCACCTGGGATCGAATGCAATATCCACCATCGGACCGAATGTCCAATGTGTCCCGTTTGCCGAAGCTTCCCATGCTGCAATCTCTGAAGCTTTTGTTACTAATTCCGGGTTCCAGCTGGATGCTTCTGCCAGCGGAATCGGAAAAGTGGTTTGATATCCATGAATGACATCATTTCCGATTATCAACGGAATACCAAGACGGGATTCTTCAACCGCAATTTTTTGTACACGGTTTACTTCAGATGCCCCCCTTATATTTAAAAATGATCCTACATAACCTTTTCTTACCAGGCTGTCGCGTCCGGCATTTGTTCCGCTGAATTGAACCAGCTGCCCGATTTTTTCATCTAAGGTCATTTTCGAAAGCAGGTCCGCAACTTTTTTTTCGATAGCATCAGATTTTTCTTTGGAGCTGCTCTGAGGGAAATCCATGCGGACAATAAAGAAAATAATGAACAGCTGAATAAGAATTCCGGAAATATAAATATTCACTTTCGTCTTCATCTTAATTCCATTTTATTAGTTATGCAGGTTTGAATTTTTATCTATCGACTAGAATGTTTCCAATAGAGTGTCGAATAGTTTTTATGGTACAAATATATGACCTAAAAATTAAATTATGAAAATCCCGTTTGAAGGAGAATCGGTTTTAAAGCCAACTTCGATTCGGCAATCATTTATTTAGAATGAGTTTTATAGTTAATTTGTGGGTTACCGGATAAATTTTAAAAATAGTTAAAGTTTTCTCATCTAAATTGATGAAAGAGCCTTGTTTTGTACCAGCTTCTTCAATAGAACCGGAAACAGGAATTCTTGTACCGTTAATTTCCGGCGAATATTTCTCATTTAACCCATGGAAAATGATTTTATAAGCTCTCTTCCTCGGGGAATTCTCATAGTTTCCTTCCGACTCATTAATAACGAAAATCTTCTCCGAATCCGAGTAGCTCAGGCGGGTAAATCTTTTTTGATTGTTTGTCTTGTAAAGCTCGGTTTCACAATCATCCTCATATAATGAAAAGCTCCCATCAGCACCGGTATATATGTGTATATTTAATTTTTCCTGATCTATAAATGAAGTGCTTAAAGCAAAATCGCACATCGGAATGACTGCACCTTCCTTTACAAAAAGAGGAAGTTTTCCGGTTGAAGCAATGTATCTGATTATTCTGTTTCCCCGATATAATTGATTATTCCAGAAATCATAATAATTTCCCGGCGGGAGCCATACGGAAACATAACCGCTGTCATCGGTAACCGGAGCGACTAAAATTTCATCTCCCCAATAATATTGCGAATCAAATTTCCATGCGGAAGAATCATTTTGATAATACAGGACCATTGCTCTTGCCATCGGCATCCCTGTCTCGTAAGCTTTATAAGCATAAGTATAGATATAAGGCATCATCTCGTATCTTAAGCTGCAGTAGATTTTAGCATCGCCCTGTTCTTCCAAAGTTCGATCCAGCGGCCAGCGGGATTTTCCAGTGCCGTGAGGACGCCAATAAGGCGTGAAGCTACCGAAAGCCATAGACCATTGCCTGTACATATTTTTAGTGGGGCCGTCCGTTTCTACATTATGAAATCCTCCTGCATCATGGCCCCAGTAAGGAAATCCCGACAAGCCAGCCAGCTGCATGCTAATAATTTGGGAATGCATATCATCATATTCAGAAAGAATATCCCCGCTCCATAGAGTTGCATAACGCTGTGCCCCTGCAGTCATCCCTCTGACCCAAACAAAAGGTCTTTTTTTGATTGAAGATTTATCCCATCCTTCCTGCACCAGGGCTTTAGAAACAAGCATAAACCAATAATTCTTCATTTCAGCCCAGCTTCTTCCATTACCCAGGATCATGCTATCCTTTGCTTTTCCCATTTCATCAAACTCATCAATCCAAAGTGCATCTCCAGGGAATTTTAAATCAGGATTGAGAGTTTTTTTCCAGAAAAGATTCCACCACCATTGTCTTACTTCTTTATTAGTCAGATCAGGCGCACTTTCCTTAAATTCAATGCCCGAGTTGCCGGGAATGTTAAATGAATCTTTCCACCCTTCGCTCTTGCTGGCTATGCACCTATTGAAATCAACAGTTGTTATTAAGCCGTTATCCGAGATCCAATTTTTATATTCCATTGGATCAGGATACCGCTCTTTATCCCAATCAAAATATGATTTACATCTTTCTCCTCCACCTGCACGCCAGGCATTATCGTTTATTACGTGATCAATAGGAAATCCTGCTTTTCTGTGAGCGGCTATTTTTTCTTTCCACCAATTTTCATTTGAAGGATTTTGGGAGCTGAGAGGATTTCCCTTGTCAGATAAACCTAATCCGAAAACAGCTCTCACCGGAAGCCTCGGTCTCCCGGTAAGTTGTGTATAACGATCTAAAATTTGCGGGAATTCCGGACCAAGGATGAAAAAATAATCCATTCTGCTTTTAAAACCTTGGTCATCAAAACCGAATTCATAAATGCTGTCTTTCCCGAAATTAAAAAAGTTTTCAAATGTACTGTTTAGAAACATACCATATCCTTTATCGGACATATAAAAGGGGACAATAAGCGGCGCCTGTTCTCCGTGATTTTTTCCATAATTCCTCTGAATTAATTCTCCCTTTAGATTTATTTTTTCTGATCTGCCCAGATATGAATGTCCTAAACCTGTAAAATTTTCATTGCCATTAAAAACAAAAGAGACATAAACTCTGTTATTTTCCCAGACTGTCCCCTCCCTTTCAGACAAGAGAATTAGTGAGCCGGCTTTCTGATAAAATTCAATACTTACCGGATTTTTTTTAATCTTGAGGAGTATACCATCTAAAGAATTAGTTTCTATGAAGAGAAATTCATTGGTCTCTTTAACGTTAAATTTCCCATTCCAGCTTTTTGATTCTATCATTTCATAATAATCATCGGGAAAAAAATCCTCGCCTTTACGACCCGTCTGAATACGGACAATATAATCCCCGTAAGGTGTGAGACGTATTCTCTGCTCAGAAATAGTGGTAAGTATAATGCTTCTCTCATAAGTTTTATGATTTTTTAAGTCTGTAAGTTTTTCCCGGCAAATTCCCGCAGAAAACCAGTACAACAAAAGAAGAAGAATGCTTGCTTGAATCATAGCAGACTTTCGTCCATTTTTTTTTAAGGAGCGGTTTGAAAAAAATTCCGGTAATTAAAACCACATAGATACATAGGTAACATAGGAAAAAATACTTATGTGTTCTAATGTGCCTATGTGGTTTAAAAGAAATGGTTCCCCAGATTTTAAGTAAAACAATTATTGTTTTTAATACTTCTGCAAAAAGGAGAATGTCTTGAAGTTCAGCTCAAAGTTGTCCTTTATTTTAACAACATCATTTTCTTTACAGATTTAAAAGTGCTTCCGCCTTTCAAAGGTTCCGCTTCAATAGTATAGATATACAAACCGGAAGAAATACCGGATGCATTCCAGGTAACATCGTAGTTTCCTGCCT
>JBLNGL010000028.1:0-2608 GCA_050264735.1 Ignavibacteria bacterium
ATGGAAATTTTTCCGACAGGCTTCAGGATGTAATCAGGCTGAGTCGTGAAGAAGCTTTAAGACTCGGGCACGATTATATAGGAACTGAACATTTGCTTCTTGGAATAATCAGAGAAGGACAGGGTGTTGCAGTTAGGATTCTAAGAAACCTGGAGAGTGATCTAGTAAAGCTTAAAAAAGCAATTGAGGATACAGTCCGGACAACCGGAGGCACCCTAACCATTGGTAATATTCCGCTTACGAAACAGGCAGAAAAAGTTTTAAAAATTACTCAAATAGAATCTAAAATTTATAAAGCTGATGTAATCGGCACAGAACATCTTCTTCTTTCACTCTTAAGAGACGAAGACAATATTGCAACCCAGATTTTGCATCAGTTTAATGTTACTTATGATAATGCACGTGCGGAGCTGAATTCTATGTTAAGCAGCAAAGGGTCTAAAGAAGGAGCGAGCGGAATCCCGGCACCCGATAAAAAAGTTGAACGGACAAAGACACCGGTGCTTGATAATTTCGGACGTGATTTAACAAAGCTGGCAGGAGAAGATAAGCTTGATCCCGTTGTCGGAAGAGAAAAAGAAATTGAAAGAGTCGCTCAGATTTTAAGCAGGCGGAAGAAAAACAATCCTGTTTTAATCGGTGAACCAGGTGTGGGTAAAACTGCAATCGCCGAGGGTTTGGCATTAAGAATCATGCAGAAGAAAGTCCCGAGAATTCTGCAGGATAAAAGAGTGGTTACTTTGGATCTTGCCGGATTGGTAGCAGGTACAAAATACCGCGGACAGTTTGAAGAGAGAATGAAAGCTCTGATGAACGAGCTTGAAAAAGCAAGCGATGTAATTCTTTTCATAGACGAGCTTCATACAATTGTAGGTGCGGGCGGTGCTTCGGGATCTCTTGATGCTTCCAATATGTTTAAACCCGCATTAGCTAGAGGTGATATACAATGTATCGGTGCAACTACTCTCGATGAATACAGAAAATATATCGAAACTGACGGTGCATTGGATAGAAGATTTCAAAAAGTAATGATTGAACCGCCGAGCTATGATGAAACAATTCAGATATTGAATAATATTAAATTCAAATACGAAGAGCATCATCATGTCCGGTATACCAAAGAAGCTGTCGATTCGGCGGTTAAGCTGAGCGACCGCTACATTACCGACAGGTATTTGCCCGACAAAGCAATAGACGTTATTGATGAAGCGGGATCGCGAGTTCATATGGGGAATTTCGAAGTCCCGCAGGAAATTCTCGATCTTGAGGAAGAGATTAATAAAATTCGTCTCGAAAAAACGGCTGTCGTAAAAAGACAGGATTATGAAGAAGCAGCCAGACTGAGAGATAAGGAAAGAAATTTCCAATCGGATCTTGAGCTTGCTAAAAGAGAATGGGAAGCTAAAACAAAAGATATTCTTCATGACGTTACCGAAGAAGATATAGCTACCGTTGTTGCAATGATGACCGGAATTCCTGTAAACCGTGTTGCACAAACCGAATCCGAAAAACTGCTGAAAATGGAGGAAGCTTTAAAAACTCATATTGTAGGCCAGGATGAAGCGGTTTCAAAACTTACTAAAGCTATCAGAAGAACAAGAGCCGGATTGAAAAATCCGCATAGGCCTATAGGCAGCTTTGTGTTTTTAGGTCCTACAGGTGTCGGCAAAACTGAATTATGTAAAGTTCTTGCAAAATATTTATTTGATTCAGAAAATGCTCTTGTCAGAATAGATATGAGCGAGTACATGGAAAAATTCTCGCTGTCTAGGCTGGTAGGTGCACCTCCGGGATACGTCGGATATGAAGAAGGAGGTCAGCTAACTGAAAAAGTCAGAAGAAGACCATATTCCGTTGTGCTGTTCGATGAAATAGAAAAAGCTCATCCGGATATATTCGGAATCCTTCTCCAGGTGCTTGATGATGGAGCTCTGACCGATAGCCTTGGAAGAAAAGTCGATTTTAAGAATTCAATAATAATAATGACTTCCAATATCGGGGCAAGAGATATAAAGAATATCGGCTCATACGGATTCGGAAGCGAAAAACCTGAAGATAAATATTCTACGCTGAAAAATACAGTTGAAGAAGCTATGAGGAAACTTTTCAATCCCGAGTTTTTAAACAGGATTGATGAAACCATTGTCTTCAGGAATCTTGATAGGGAAGATATTATAAAAATCATCGATATCGAAATAAAGGACCTGCTGAAGAATATACATGACAACAAAATGGAATTTGCTCTTGATGATTCAGCTAAAAATTTCTTGGTTGAAAAAGGATTTGATCCGAAATTCGGTGCAAGGCCATTAAGAAGAGCTATCCAAAAATATCTTGAGGACCCGATGGCTGAAGAAATACTGCGCGGAACCTTTAAAGAAGGAGCGAAAATAGTTGCTAAACATTTCGAAAATATGGATGAAGTAGCTTTTATTGAAGAAGGTTCCATTGATATTCCGGATAAGGAAAAGGAAAAAACAGATCCCGCGGAAGCATAAAATCTTCAAATCTTAAAATGATTGAAAGTGTATTATTTTTAATACGCTTTTTTTATTTTTACATTGTAATGATTGCATAACTTATGGGAGGTACTTTGAACATCTTAAAT
>JBLNGL010000029.1:0-5627 GCA_050264735.1 Ignavibacteria bacterium
TTATTCTTAAAAGGAATAAAAGAAAGTAATTCTAGCGGTGACGGAAGGATCAATCTCTCCGGAATCTAATTTCTCATAAGTTTCCAGAAGAATGTTCGGAATAATAGAAACTTTTTTATCCGGAGAATACTCCAAACCGCCTATAAAATAATTTCTTAAATCGCCTTTATAATCTGATTTAATATTTGGATCAAAATAATCCCATCTTAAAAGCCCTGTAAATTCGGAGGAAAAAGGAAATGATCCGAATAATGAAATCCCGAGAGCATCAATATCATCAACTTTTAAGGAATTAGAGATCGTTTCTGATAGTTCGTTCTGTCTTTTAACAAACACCGCTTCCGCCCCTAAGCTGATCTTATTTTCATTTCTATATCCGGCAAAGAAAGCTGCAGTTATATAGTTATTCGCGAATGAGTAACTAGATGAAGCAGCGGAATAACTAACGTTAGGTCTTTGATTTAAATCCCCATAAAGCGAAAGATGATAATTTTTTGCCGGTTTGACATAAAATAGAGCATAATATCTTTTATATTTATCAACTTCGGGCTTGTTGCCGCTTCCGTTTCCGAACATTAACCAGTAATTAAACATGCCGCTTTTATCAATTTTACCTTTCAGAGAAAGAGCAAAATCCCTCGAAAAAACTATACCTCTCAAATCCATAATAGTTTTTTCAATTGAGCGGTAGCCCCAAACAGATTCCGATACATCAAAAGCCGGTGTAGGCTGGATTCCAACAATTAAATTGCTGCCCGAAAATATTTCCTGCCAGTTTAAAAAAGCATCTTTTACGAATACACCTATTTTGTTATTGCTTGTATTTGCTTCCTGATCGGCTTCCAGTCTGAACCGGGTGCTGAATTTTTCATTAATATTGTAATCATAAGTAAAGTAAATCCTCCTAAACTGAAAACCGTTATAATCTTGCATTCCGTTCAGCACTTTATTAGGAACCTGAGCAATTCCGGTATCCTGCTGAATATTATAAAAATAATCCGCGTACATGAGTCCGGAGATTTTACCCGAAGGTTCATCCTGGGCAAATGAATTTAAAACAAAAATTTGAAATGAAAGAAGGAGTAAAATTTTTTTCATACTGTTTTACGGTGATTTTAAACAATTATTAAATTAAAGCCGCAGGGTTCTTATGCAAATTTCACAAATTATAAGATAAAATACCCAATTACAGCTAATAATTTTTTAATTAATGAAAATGAAATGAAGACTCCCCTTGTTTTTCGATTTACGATTTATGATTTACTTATTAAGATTTACGAATTAAGATTTATGAATTACGATTAAATAATTTTGGTTTATAAATTTATCAAAGCTGATGATGTAATTTTTGGATAAAAAATGGAAGTGAGACTTTCATATTGAACCTCTTTAAAACTATTTTATCCCGAAATCTTCAAAAATTAATCCTAGAAGAGAAAATTTCAAGAAAAAATTTCTAGCAAAAAAAAAAGCTGCCCATAAGGCAGCTTTAATAAATAATTATCTGAAAGTATTTAAAGGCTATTAATATATTCTATTATTTCCTCGCGTGCTTGTCCTGTTCTTTTCTGAATTCTCCCTATTAATTCATCATCTTTTCCTTCTTCATACTTCAGATCATCGTCGGTCAATTCGCCCCATCTTTGTTTTAACCTCCCTTTTAATTCGTTCCAGTTTCCTTTTATTCTTAGTCTGTCCATCGTATCCTCCATATTTTAATGTTTTAATATTTTATTCATCATAATTTAAGTATTTAATGCAAGAATCCTGTTGGAAATAATCACAAATTCATTTATATAAAAATTAACTCACCAAACAAATTTCAACAAAAAACTTAATTTTTAGAAGCTGCCCGCAATTGATTACTTAGTTCCTGGGCTTCAGGAAATAGGGGGTTTATTTGAATGCACAATGTGATTAATTCAAATGCTTTTTTAAAATCTTTTTTATATGCGTAAGCGCCAGAAAGATTATAAAGAACCTGAGCATCTTTGATTTCCATCATGCTTTCTTCGAGATATTTTATTGCGTTGTCCGTCTTACCTTTTGAGAGATCAATTATTCCCAGCCACTTGGAAAAAAATGCATCCCGTTTTATCTCATAACCTTTCAACAAATATTTATAAGCTTCATCATACTTTTTCTTTTCAATTAAAATGTTTGCTGTAAATTGATAATATTCTATTATTATAGGGTATTGTTCAGTAAGAACGTCCACATAATTCTGAAATTCCGGAATTTCTCCTCTATTTAGGTGCCATTGTGCAGCTTCCCTGTGTGCCTTCTCCCAGGTTATTTCCTCAAAAACAACCTCTGCTGCGAGTGAATCAATGAAACTTTTTCTTTGGATAATTGATTCTACAGGTTTTTTATCTTTTCTTTTTATGTAAGGCCAGTCATTCTTTAAAATTTTTATTCTGTTGATTGCAATCAGTGAATCTAATCTGGTAAATTTATTTAATGTGTTAGTAAGACTATCCAAAAGCTTTTCTTCAAAATTTAATAGTCTTGCTTTGGGCAGAAAATTTGACTTTTTCATCTGCTCCAGATAAAGCTTTGCAATCAATTGATATCCTTCAAGAGTAGGATGAAGATGGTCTGTCATAAGATTATTGCCGGTAATTCCATGCGGGCTGATTGCATTAAACAGGGAATCTACATCCACAACAGGACAGCGGTATTCAGCACCCAATTTTCTAATTAAATCATTTATTTCTTCAGGAGCCCTGAATCTCAGACAGTCAAGATCTTTAGCTTTTTTAAATAATTTCACCGCGGCTGGAATATTTCCATCTGCTAATTCAGCTTTTGCAAGATTAAAAACTTCCATAGCACCGGGCATATTTTTAGATTTTATTGAAATGAAGGGAGGCTGATCCTTAAGATTGCTTGTTAATGTCCCTAAAATTACAGGGATACTATTTTCTGCTGCTACGGCAAGAATATCTTCAATATTGTTCTTAAATTGATTCAAACCGTTCCTATAATTTTGCCCGCCAAACGGGATATATTGCTCCTTGACAATTCTTGACATTAATGTGCCCGGGTCTCTTTTTTGTTTTCCCGAAAAAAGCTGCGCAGCAGAGTTTATTGAATTCCTAATAAGTTCAAATGATTTGAACTTATTTAAGTAAAGAATTGCATTTACCAACGAGGTACTGGATCCAAAAGATTCAGTGGAACCGACTCCAAGTGCGCCGTAATATTCATTATGCCCAGTATAAATTAAAACCAGATCCGGTTTCTGTTCAATAATTTCCGGGAATAAGTCTCTGAGAGCATATGTATTTATTGCAGTCATCGCAAGATTAACAACTTCAATTCTGGAGTCAGGGTAAAGCAGCTCAAGCCTCTTTTCGAGATAACGGGAGAATGAGCCGATCGGCAAATAAGGATAACCTGCCGCGCTGCTTTCCCCGAGCACAAAAATTCTGAAGGAGTTTTTTGCCTTAATCTTATCAAACAAATCTTCATTTGAATAAGGAACTTTTTCAATATTGAAGAAATACCTGCGAGCAATTTCCGGATTAAGCATCAATTTGTTTTCTGTAATAGCAAACCATTGTTCGGTATTTATTCCATAATTAAATACCCTGAGGAAAATTTCAAGAAGCGTAAAAAATATTACAGGTATAAGAATAGCTGTCAGGTAGAATATTTTCGGAATTTTTTTTCTTTCAGTATCAGGGGGAAGTTTTTCAATCCGGCTTTGCGGATTTCCTTTAATTTTTCTTTTTTCATTCCTAACATTAGCTTTTCGTTTTTTCATTTTTTATTTAAAAATTTTATTAATCCCTTAGAACTTTACAAAAAGCCGGTTTCGTCCAAACCGGCTTTACTAATACATTTTATACGGAAAGAGCAGCGATAATTATTTCACCAGCATCATTTTCTTTGTTGCATTATAATTCTTCATATTCAGCTGGTAAAAATATAGCCCGCTTGATAAACCGGAAGCATCAAAATTAACCACATTTTCCGATGGCGCTTTAACTTCATTTACTAAAACAGCCACTTCCTGACCCAGCAGATTATATACCTTCAATGTAACCAACCCTGCTTCCGGAACAGTGTACTTGATTGTTGTTGAGGGGTTAAAAGGATTTGGATAGTTCTGTTCCAGGCTGAATTTATAAACTATTGGAGCCTTGGTCTTTCCTGTACCGGTAACTACGGTCTCGCCGATTGTACCCCAAACATCATTGGTACGCAAAGATGTTATAGTACTTGAAGGTATTGTCACCCAATGATTTGCATCTCCGGTGGGCAAATAAATTTCATTATCATTGCTGCCGGCATTATCCTCCGGCATTCCATAGTTAATACTATACTTATACGGAATTCTAAGGAGTGAACCGACAGAAAAATCAATTTTTAAAGTCCAGATGTTATCACCTGCCGTCAGGTCTCCATCAACGCCGCTATCGTTCATCCATTTTACTTTAGTAGTGTCCGCATCAGGCCATCCGATCGCAGGCCAGGCTAACGGATGCTCACCTCCGACAACAGCGATTCTTTTTACACCGTTTGGAAACGGAGTTAATACTCCGCCTATATCAGCCTGAGCATTACTTACATCCGTCTGAAAGTAAAGGCTAAATCCTGTTGTAGTGCTGATTGTATCTGCACCGTTAAAATACCGGAGTTCAATATCTTCACCTGCATTATATTCATCCTCTGTAAGTGTAAACACTGAATTCTTCCCTTCCCATGTTGTACCGCCATTGTGAACATAGGTATAGACATATTCAAAAGTATGCCCTGGAATCATTACAAATGTTGTATCAAAAGAAAAAATGGTTCCTGAAAGAGGTTTTTTCAAAGTTGATATACCTGCGCTCCATCCGTTGAATCCGGCTCTTACACTCAGCTCGTCAACACTCGGATCAAAAGCACCTTTAGCTATATCAAGTTCCATATTACAATTGAAATGAACGGTAATTTCCTTTGCGGAAAATTCCGGATACGTAGAATCATCACTGAAGTAAGCTACAGGAAGAATATTATCCGCAGAATCAGGTTTTACCTGGTACATCCTATGGTTTTCATCGTTATCGCCGATCAGCTCCCAGTTGCCGCCGGCAAGAAATTTATACTCGTACACAGAATCAACTATCATATCACTCAAAGTTATAGAGTATACGGTATCTGTTGTCGAATTGTCTCTTTCCATGGGAATAGAAGATCCGTTCCAGCCATTCATTGATCCTGAAAGGTATGCATCACCCCTGGAAACATCAAGAAGGCCTCTTGCTGCCGCAGGGCCCATATTGACCCTGAATGTAACACTCGAAGTAGTCTGTGCTACCGGAATACCGACAGCACAAATCAGAAATAAGGTTGTCAAAAAATACTTCATTGCTTTCCTCCGAATTTAGTTAAAGTTGTTTTATTAATATTGAATTAAAGATATTTTTTAGAAACTGATACCTATTGAAAAATGCTGGGTGTCATCTAATAAAGAATTTGTAAGTTTCTGATAAGCATAGTCTACATGGATTCCTATAAACTGATCGAAACTGTATTTTATCCCGAATCCGAGGGAGAGCCCTTCAACAGTTCTTTCCAGGAATAAAGATTTATAACCTCCTCTAAGGAATAAAAAATCCTTAAACATAAATTCTCCG
>JBLNGL010000030.1:0-5551 GCA_050264735.1 Ignavibacteria bacterium
CTGTTAGCTCCGACTGGAGCGTATGTTGCCAAATGGCTTCAGACGTTCATAGAATTTCCACCACGTTAGAAACCGGGAAGTTTTAATCTTGACAGAGTGATGGAAGCGGTAACATCCGGAACCAAGCAGTAAAAATTTTAAAGAGAATATTTTTTAGGGCAGCCTGACTATTTTTTAAGTTGAATAACTATATGAAAAAGATTTTCTATGTTTTTCTTCCTTTTCTGTTCACAATTATTTTCATTTATTGTACTGAAAAGCAAAAGCAGTTAAACGATCCTCTTCCTTCGTGGAATGATGGAAAAAATAAACAAGCGATAGTAGATTTTGTAAAAGATATTACAAATGAATCAAGTCCAAACTTTGTAAAACCTGAAGACAGAATTGCAACTTTCGATAATGACGGAACACTCTGGTCTGAACAGCCATATTATTTTCAACTTCAATTCGCTTTCGATAGAGTAAAAGCAATAGCTCAGGATCATCCTGAGTTGAAAAACAATCCATTATTCAAAGCAGCTGTGGAAAATGATGTGCATGCTTTGCTTTCATTTGGCGAAAAGGGTTTGGCTGAGATAATGGCTTTAACTCATACGGGAATGACGACAGAAGAATTTTCAATTACTGTGAAAGGTTGGATAGACACCGCTAAGCATCCTCAAACAAAAATGTTATTTAAAGAAATGGTTTTCCAGCCGATGCTTGAATTACTTGATTATTTAAGAGCAAATAATTTTAAAACTTACATCGTCTCCGGTGGTGGAATAGAATTTATGCGTCCGTGGACTGAAGCAGTCTATGGTATTCCATCTGAACAGGTCATCGGCAGTTCAGTCAAAACAAAATTCGAAATCAGGGATGGAAAACCTGTCTTACTTAAACTTCCCGAACTAGATTTTATCGATGACAAAGAAGGTAAACCAATTGCAATTAATAAATTCATCGGCAAAAAACCAATCTCTGCTTTTGGTAATTCTGACGGTGATTTGCAAATGCTTCAGTGGACAGCTGCAGGCGAGGGAAAAAGATTTATGCTGCTTGTCCATCATACAGATGCAGAAAGAGAATGGGCTTATGACAGAGAATCACATATAGGGAGACTCGGTAAAGCCCTTGATAAAGCGAAAGAAAAAGGATGGATTATAGTGGATATGAAAAATGACTGGAATAAAATTTATTCGGACTGAGATATTTTCCGCTAAACATACGAATAGGAATTTCTGAATGCCTGCCGCCGGAAATGAAGCCCAAACAGTTATACTGTTTGCATTTACATTTCCAATTCAATACAATATAATACGTATATAATAAAAATTGATTTGTTTAAATGTTCGGCATAAACAAGAACCTGTTTATATTTTTGATTCTTTCGAACTTTATTTTCTCCCAGGAAAATTACGAAGTGACCGGAGTATCTGTTGAGGGAAATGAAACTATTGATGATGAAACAATTTTAAATACAATAGCTTTCACCAGCACCGGATGGTTTTCAAAATATATTCTGAGAGAGGAACCTTTTTTATTTAATTCCGAGATACTAAGCAGTGATATATCAAATATTGTTAAGCTGTATCAGCGCGAAGGGTTTCTTTTTGTAAAAGTAAATGCAGAACAAATAACCGATGATGAGAATAAAAATATAGATGTTGTATTCAGAATTGATGAAGGTCCTCCCGTAACAGTTAGTAATGTCAACATTAATCTGAATAGTTTATATGACACCGGTAAAGCAATGACTGATTCTCTGAAGTCATTAGCATACAACAATTTAATCCTGACTCCTGGAAAAAGATTTCGAGATGAGGATATCAGATCAGATGAAACTATGATTACCGGTTACTATATTAATAACGGGTATCCGCATGTAAAAATAAATTTTATTCTTAATGTCGACACGGCAAATTTTCTTGTATCCGTAAATTGGTTTGTTGACCCCGGGGAATTATCAACATTCGGAAAGACTTCCGTCAGCGGCCTGGATTATTATCCTGAGAACTTTATCAGAGGCAAGCTTAATTTTACCCAGGGGGAGGTGTATAATGCGGAGAAACTTGAGGAGACCCAGCTGAGACTTTATGATCTTGGAATATTTTACAGCGTCAATTTCAATTCAATTTTAAATTCCTCACCGCCTGAAGTTGTCCCTGTCAGATTAAAAATTACGGAAGCAAAAAGATTCAAAACTACATTGGGTGTCGGCTATGGAAAGGATGAAAAATTCCGGACCGTAGTTGAATTTACTTTACTCGGTTTTTTAAAAGGTCCCGGCAGAATAAATTTTGAAGCAAGAAAATCTGCAATTGAAGAATTCAGCCTTAGATTCGGTTACATTCACCCGGAGTTTTTATGGGAAAGAACTATATTCAGAGTGAATACATTTACCTCCAGGGTGAATGAAACCGCATATGATGAAGATTCGAAGGGATTTAATATCGGGTCATTAAGGAGGTTTTCGAAATTATTCATGGCATCGGTTACCTACAGTCTTGAAAATGTTACTCTTGATGTTAATTCTATAGCAATTCAGGATGATACTTCTCTTGTTAAAGATAATTATAATAAGTCGGGTATCGGTCTTATAATGCAGTTTTCGAGTGCTGAACCTTTTAGCTCGCCTGAAAAAGGTTTTACAATTTCTTTAAGCACAACGTATTCCGGGATCGGGCTGGGCAGTCCTTATAAATTTTTTAAATCAATAATTGATATCAGAAAATACAGCCGGGTTTTTGATGAAATGGTAGCCGGGCTCCGGTTATCTGCCGGTTATCTGGAATCATTTAATGATCCCAAATTCATTCCTGTTGAAGAGAGGTTTTATCTGGGCGGCAGTTCATCGGTCCGCGGATGGGAAAGGTTTATGCTCAGCCCCCTCGATTTAAACGGCAAACCGAAAGGAGGCAGCAGTTTTCTTCAGGGAAGCTTTGAATTACGGGTTCCATCCTTTGAAAAAATATACGGGGTTTTATTTCTAGATTTTGGAAATGTTTGGGAACCTTCGCTTACCTATAAGATTAATGAACTGCAGTATGCAGCCGGAATAGGATTGAGGTACGAGACTCCTATCGGGCCATTAAGAATAGACGCGGCAACCCCAATTTTTAACGATAACAGGGAAATCCAGTTTTGGTTTAATATAGGCCACGCATTTTAGATGAAAAGAATTTTTAAATATATCAGGAACGTTTTCATCATCATCGCATCATTGGCTGCTGCTCTTTTGCTCTTCTCCCAGACAGGAATATTTAAAGAGCTGCTTCGTGACTTTATCGTTGATGAATTAAGTAAAAGTATTAACGGTGAAATTTCTATCGGGAAAATTTCTGGAAATTTATTTTCCAATATTGAGATCAGGGAAATTAATCTTAAAGGAGATGAACCTTTAGTTGCCGTAAAAAAAATAGATGTTAACTACAGTCTTTTTTCTTTAATCAGTGATAAAATTAATGTTCATTCTCTGGTTATAGATTCTGCCGATCTTAATTTGGTTCAATCTAAAGATTCAAGCTGGAATATCTCCAAAATATTCAAAAGCTCTTCCGATACAGCTTCAGGTTTATTTAATTGGTCAGTTTTTGTAGATGAATTCAGGATAAATAATTGTTTGGTCAGAATATCAGCATTGGACAGCGCTTTTCCGATCCCGAAAAAAATTGAAAACATTAATTTGTCGGCTGCCGGTTTTTATACTGAAGAAATGAGCAGGTTTCAGCTCAAAACATTTAGCTTCAATGCGTCTGATCCTGAAGTAATTTTAAAAGATTTTCGCTTTTCAGCCGCCGGCAGTAAAAATAATTTTCACATTAAAGACTTTTACCTGGAAACCGGGCTTAATAAAATTTACGGCGAAGGAAATATCGGTTCAGATTCTTTTGATGATATTAATATTAAGATCAGAACTGACCCGGTAAATATATCCGAGTTCGGCAATTTTACGGATTTCCGGCTGAATAAAATTTATCCCACTGTTCTCCTGGACATTAACAGGAAAGATGAAAATCTCTTTCTGCATGCAATCCTTACAGAAAAAAAACAGAGGGCAGAAATAGAATTGAAACTTGAAAACACTGATCCCATCAAAGGGATTGCTTCAATAAAAGCAGAGAATCTGAATTTAGCCGAATTACTAGAAGATAAATCTCTCAGCGGTTTAATTAATTGCAGGATTAATATTGAAGGATTCTGGAATAATAATAATGACTGCCGGGTAAAATTAGCAGGATCTCTTTTTAATTCTGCCTTACTGAAAAGAAAAATAACTAAATCAAATATTTCTGCAGAATTAAATGACGGCAACCTGAGATCCGGCATTAATATTGCCGGGGATTTCGGAATCATTGATGTAAAAGCTGAGGCTATTAATATTTTCAGCAGCCCGGTCTACTCCTTCCATTCAACATTGAACGGCGTCAATCTGGCACCAATTCTTTTAAATGATTCCCTGGATACAAATTTGAATTTAACAATTTATGGTGAAGGGAAAAGTTTTAACCCCGGGAATATGTTAAGTGAAATTAAAATATCCTCCAATCGTATTTCAACCATACATGATTTCCGGGTTGATACATTAATTATTAATGCAAGGAAAGAACCCGGTTATTTCCGGCTGGACTCACTGATATTCGGGAACTCCGGAAATTTAGTTAAAGCAAATGGAGAATACCGCACCACAGGTGAGTTTAAATCGGATTTCCGGATTGACTTAAACAATCTTCAAAGCTTTAAACCGCTTACCGGTGCAGATACACTATCCGGAAAACTGGAAATCATAGGGAAGGTTTCCGGATTGCCGGATTCTTTGCTCGTAGAAACCGATTTCAATGCAGATAGTTTTCTTTATAATAATATGTTTTTAAAATCATTTAAAGGCAGCGCAAATGCTTCTATGATTGATTCCGTATTAAGCAGCAGCTATAATTTATTATTGAATGAAGTAAAATACGGGGATGTGAATCTGCGTTATATCGAAACAGCCGGCGTCTATAAGAACAGACAATTAAACTCGGAATTGAATCTCGTTTATTCAGACAGTTTATCAGTGCACACTAAGTCTTCTGTAATTTTTGATTCCGCCATATATATAACAATTCCTGAATTAAGTATAAATTCCGGGGGAGATTCATTGCTGAATAGAAAAGGTCCTGTCGAACTGGCTGTCAGCAATAACAGCTACTCAATAAAAAATTTCAATCTTCAGAATGATACCGGTTATATATTAATTGATGCTGAAATGACAAATGAAAAATATTTAAACGCTGATGTAAGTATACATTCGGTAGAAATAAATAAATTTTTCCCCGGTGATGAATTTTACGGTTTAGTTAATCTCGATCTGAAAGCGGGCGGTAATATCGGCAATCCTGCAGCAGAAGGAGATCTGGAAATAACAGGTTTAACAATTGATAGTATTGAAACCGGGAATTTAACTGCGAAAGTAAAACTTAAAGATAAAATTTTAGACTGGAACTTAACATCGGTTCAGCCCGGCGGAAATAAATTAAAATGCTCAGGATTTATTCCTATTAATTTGCCTCCGGATGATTCTTCATCTTTT
>JBLNGL010000031.1:0-4109 GCA_050264735.1 Ignavibacteria bacterium
TTCGTTTTTCTTCTGCGGCGGTGATCTTTCTTATAGTGCTTGTATATGGTTTTATACGGTTATCCTCCTTTGAACATTCGGACAAGAAAATAAAAGTCGGACTAATTCAGCCTAACCTCGATCCATGGGCAAAATGGCGCGGGATTGACACGGATAAATTAATTACGGATTATCTTAATCTCTCAAGAAAAGCAGCTGCTCAAAAAGCTCAATTAATTATCTGGCCGGAAACCGCTCTGCCTTTTTATTTAATGAGCGGCAATTATCAATCCATTGTCGATTCCATTTATCATTTCATTGAAAAGAATAAGGTATACTTAATAACAGGAATACCGGATTTGATTTTTCACCGGCAGAATATTCCGGAAGATTCAAAATTCAGCAAGGCAGGAGATTTCTATTATTCTACCTATAACGGAATCCTGTTTTTTTCGCCTTACAGTAGTACTGTCGGACATTACGGAAAAATGAAATTAGTTCCGTTTGCAGAAAGAGTTCCTTTCGTTGATAAGCTCCCTTTTCTAGGTGATATTATAAAATGGGGAGTAGGAATATCCGGCTGGAACGTCGGTAAAGACACGGCAGTATTTAAACTGTCGTTTGATAAATTGAAAAATTCCGGATCTGATTCGATTTTCCTTGCAGGGCTTGTATGCTATGAATCGATCTACCCGGAATTTGTAGCTGCTTTTGTTCAAAAAGGAGCGGGCATGATAGCCGTGGTTACGAATGACAGCTGGTACGGGAACTCGAGCGGACCATATCAGCATAAAGAAATGTCGGTGCTGCGTGCGATCGAAAACAGAAGATCGGTAGTAAGAGCTGCAAACGGGGGAATCAGTACAATAATCGACCCCACCGGAATTACAAAAGCAGAAACAAAAATGTTTACAAAAACTTTTCTCACAGGAGAAGTTATCATTCAAAATAAAAAAACATTTTTCACTCAGCATCCCCAAATAATTTCATTAGCATCTTCATTGGTATCGTTATGGGTATTCGGTATTTTTCTGTTAAAAAAGATAAAGTATTTTACAAAAAAAAATGTCGCCTGAAGATTTCAAGCATAAAATCAGTGTAGTTGTTCGTTTTAATGAAGTTGATATGCTTGGTGTATGCAATAATGCGGTGTATTTAAATTACTGTGAGCATGCCCGGCTTCAATACATTAAAGAAATCGGACTTATGCCTGAAAAAGGGAACTTCAATGAAGGCAGATTGTTTTTTGTCGTGAGGAATGAAATAAATTACTACAATCATGCCCGGTATGATGATCAGTTATCAATATATACAAGAATATCTTATATTAAAAACTCAAGCTTTGGATTTGAGCATCTTATTGAAAAAGGTGATCAATTAATTGCCGACGGTAAAGGAGTAATTGTGCATGTTGATCCAGCAACTAGAAAATCAGCTCCTCTTGATAAAAAATTTTATGACAAAATACTGAGTTTTGAAAACAATGTTCAAATTTTAAAAAATGAATCTTAAAGGATCTTTCATGAAAACTAAAGTATTTTTAATCTGCTCATTTTTATTCCTGGTTATTACCCCGGCAATTCCCCAGCAGCAAACTAAAGATAAAGGAATTTTTGTCGAGAAGGGGAAAGGATTTTACAATGAAATCCTAAAAGCTTTGGGCGACCTTAAGGATTCTTCCGAATCGCCTGCTAAAAAATCTTTCAAAGCAGACCCGGAAGGTAAAGATTTCCCGAAAAGTATTAATGAATTTAAAAGTTATTGGTACAATGAACCGGTTTCCCAGGGCAGAACAGGAACCTGCTGGTCATTTTCAACCACATCTTTCCTGGAATCGGAAGTCTTCAGGCAGTTTAATAAAAAGGTAAAGCTTTCAGAAGTATACACCGTTTACTGGGAATATCTTGCAAAAGCAGAAAGATTTATCCGTGAAAGAGGAAATTCAGAATTCGGCGAAGGATCCGAAGCCAATGCCGTAACCAGAATTTGGAAGCAGTACGGCATTGTCCCGGAAGATATTTATACAGGGCTGCTGCCCGGACAGAAATTCCATGATCATAAAAAAATGTTTAAGGAAATGGATTCATATCTTAAGGGTTTAAAAGAAGAAAATGTGTGGAATGAAGAAGAGGCATTAATACAAATAAAATCAATTCTTGATAAATACCTGCTGGAACCTCCGAAAAAATTTCAAATTGGCGGGGTCAATTATACTCCAAAAGAATATCTTGAAAAATATCTCCGCCTGAACCTTGATGACTATGTTGATATTCTTTCTTACATGCAGCAGCCTTATTATCAGCAGGTTGAATATGAAGTGGAAGACAACTGGTGGCATAATAAAGATTATTATAATGTTCCCCTGGATGAGTTCATGAATGCTTTGAAGAATGCAATAAGAAACGGCTATACAATGTCAATCGGAGGAGATGTGTCTGAAGCCGGATACCTGTCAAAATATGATGCGGCATTTATTCCTACGTTCGATATTCCTTCCGAATATATCGATGAGAATTCAAGGCAGTTCCGTTTCAGCAATAAAACGACAACCGATGATCATGGTATCCATTTAGCCGGGTACCTGGAGAGAAACGGAAAAGATTGGTACCTGATTAAAGATTCAGCTGCGGGAGCAAGAGACGGTAATAATGCAGGATATTATTTTTATCATGAGGATTATATTAAGCTTAAGATGATGGATTTTATGGTACATAAAGATGCAGTTAAGGAGCTGTTAAGCAAGTTCAACAAATAAAAATATTGGGGGTTAAAAAATGCGGAAAATAATTTTCGATATTGAAACCTGCTGTTTTCCATTTGAATCTCTGTCCGAAAGTCAGCAGGAATATCTGCTGCGTTACGCAGAAAAAGAGCAGAACGAAGAAATAAGAACTCAAAAAAGGGAAGATGCAATCAGATACTTAAGCCTTTATCCGCTGACTGCAAAAGTTATTGCACTCGGGATCTTCGATGTAGAAAAAGAAAAAACATTTGTTTATTATGAAAATAATAGTGAAGAAGAATGGAGCTTGGAGAATAAGAATGTTCATTTCAAAGGAGTGAAAGAAGAAGATATTTTAAAATCTTTCTGGAGGATTATCGATGTTACCGACCAGGTGATTACTTTCAACGGGAAGAATTTTGATATTCCTTTTTTAATGACCCGTTCTGCCGTACATAAAATCAAGCCCAGCAAAAATCTTTTGTCAAAAAGATACGATTCTTCTCTGCATATCGATCTTCTTGAGCAGTTTACTTATTTCGGATTAATCAGAAAATTTAATTTGGATTTCTACTGTCATGCATTCGGGATTGATTCCCCGAAATCCAAAGGAGTATCAGGTATGGATGTAAAAAATCTTTATGAAGCAGGAAAGATTAAAGATATTGCCGTATATTGTTCAGAAGATGTTCTTGCAGAATACAAACTCTTTAAAATTTGGAATGAATACCTTAACTTTGGTTGATATCTGTGTTTAAAAATGATTCAAAACATAAAAGCTTTCTCTATTTAAGAAAAATTTTACGCTGGTAAATATTAGTTGAATTAGTTCTTTAAAGCTGTTTTGGTGGCATAATTTTAGTCTTTGAATTTGTATTAAACATACAGTGGTGTTCGAAAGATTTACATTTTTCAACAATTACCGGGGTTGAAAACCTTCCGGTATTAAACTAAATTATGCCTATGAATCACGGGAAAAAGTTGGACGAAAAAATTAAGTGGCTTGAATCAATGTTTAATGAGGGGAAAATATCGCAGGAATGCTATAGTTCTACATTAAAGCTTCTGGAAGATGAGCTGCTTGCAAAAGAAACTGAAGAAATTGAAGAAAATTTACGAGATCTTGTCAGAAGAAAACCCCATCTTGATGTAAAGTTCGGAAGGTTTTATATAAAATTAAAGTGCCCTGCATGCAGTACATCAGGTGCTAACCACAGTGATGAAAATGTTTTTAAATACCTGGGGAAAGATGAAAAAGATAATGTCTATTTTGAATGTCCAAACTGCTATAAGCATCTGAAATATAATACAACAAGCGGAAAAGTTTCAATCCAGAAGCATATAATTAGGCATTTTTTCAATAAACTCAGAATGCTTCTAACCGCTTAGGTTTTCCCGAGTAAGATTC
>JBLNGL010000032.1:0-2573 GCA_050264735.1 Ignavibacteria bacterium
AAAACATAACGATGGGAATTAAAACCTGCATTTCATCAGCCGGACTTTCCGGTTAATCTAACTATAAATTTTTCCCGTGCTTCTTAATAGGGCATACCGCTTTCACTAACTCAAAAGGTCAATACTGTTACTCAAAAAAAATTAAATAAATATCCCAAAGCTGCTCCGCCCAGCACAATGTAAGCTGAATTTATTTTCTTAACTGTTAAAAATACTGCAATGCTTAATGCTGCAATTAATATTGTCCGCCATTCTGTTAGAACCTGTGCCCCTAATTTTATTCCTACTACAAACATTAAAGCAACTGCGCTTGCATTTACGGCGTCCAAAAAGACAGAAAAAATTTTGGAGCTCCTAAGCTTTGGAACCACCGGGTTGACTATTAAAACAAAAATAAATGACGGCAGAAATATTCCTAATGTGGCAATTAAAGCTCCCGGTACCCTTGCAATTTGATAACCGATAAATGTTGCGGTGGAAAGAACAGGTCCAGGGGTCAACTGACCTACCGCAACTGCATCAAGCAGCTCCTGCCTGTTTAACCAGTTTAAGCCTTGGACAATTTCACCATTAAGATAAGCAACGAGGACATAGCCGCTGCCGAATAAAACCGCACCTATTTTTAGGAAAACTAAAAATAATTTTGTCAGAGACACTTCATTCTTATCCGAATTCTGTAAAAGATATGAGAATGAAAAGAATGAAAAGATATGAAGGATTATTATTGAGCTTAATTGATTTTTTTTGCTTGATAAATAAATAAACAGTGCTCCGGATATTCCTCCCAGCAGTATTGAAAATATTTCATTAACTCCTAAGAAATTTATAACAGCAACTGATACGGCAATTGAAATTAATTTCCATTTTAGCGGCTGTTTATGCTGTTCTTTCACTGCCGAAACACCCAGCCGGTAAACCGCATTCAAAATAATTATGATTACTGCCGGTTTAATTCCGTACAGAAATGGTTTCACTTCCGGCAGATTCCCGTATTTAACATAGAGGAAAGCAAAAGCTCCGGTTATTAGAGCTGCCGGTAAAATGAAGCATGCACCTGCTGCGATTAATCCCGGGATGCCGGCTCTGATGTAGCCTATATGGATTGCCATTTCAGTTGAGTTAGGTCCAGGGATCAGGTTAGTTGCCCCGGTTAGATCAAGAAAATTCTGCCGGCTTATCCATTTTCTTTTTGCGACCACCTCATCTTCCATCATTGCTATATGTGCTGCCGGACCGCCGAAAGCAATTAATCCGAGCTTCAGAAATAATTTTATTACCTCCGTAAGATTTTTCCCGGAATGCTGTTTCGATTCAATGCCGCTCATAATTCCGGACTCCCTTGGAAAGTTTTTGATGTGTTTTAGATAAAATATTATCTAGGGAGAATTTCCCTGAACCGGCGATCAATAAAAAGATTAAACCGAGAAGCATTGCCCAATCAGTTCTGGCTTCGTGCGCCATTTTCCAGAAGCCTTCATTTATCAGGAGCGGGATTTTGGTTGATATAATAGCCGTCAAAATAATTATTATAAGAGGGATTGAAGCATGTCTTGTAAACAACCCTAATAAAATTAATGCTCCGCAAGTTACCTCAAAGACAGGGACAAAGTAACCAAAGAATCCAGGCCACGGCAATCCGATTTTTAAAAATCTTCCTGCACCTAGTTCATCGGGAAATATAAATTTTTGAATTCCTTCCGATAGGAAAACTGCTCCAACCATTAACCGGATAAAAATTACAGAAGATAATAATTTACCGGACATTCATATTCCTCTTAGAAGTATTATTTAATATTTCTAAAGAACAAATAATTTAACCGAAAAATTTGTTTTGTTTAATAAACACTCCTTAAAAATATTTCCTGACAGGACGGTATAAAATATAGATTCTAAATAATCTTGTTAGGCCGGGGATGTGATCACCGCCCAAATTACATGAGCAATAATTGAAAAAAGATGAATAAATTCATTAGTAGAGACGCATAGCCATGCGTCTCTATTATTTTTTTTAATGCTGTGATATTGATTATAAAATTTTGAATAATTATTCATATTTTGTACGGGGAAGTTCATTTCTAAATCATTTAAATATTTAAATACTTACAAAATTTATTTTCGTTAATTCTGGCCGTAAAGAATTCATTTAACTCTTATTGATAAGGTATTTTATGGATAAAAAGATACTAATTGCTGAAGATGAAGCTATTATTTCCATTGACTTAAAGAGGACTTTAAAAGGTTTGGGTTACAGCAACGTGAATATAGTTCATTCCGCTTCGGAAGCAGTAACTTTTGCATTGGATTCAAAACCGGATTTGATTTTAATGGATATAAATTTCAACGAGCCTTTAAACGGTGTCGAAGCTGCCAGTTCAATAAAATCAAAAATAGATATACCCATAATTTTTGTATCTGCTTATTCTCCGGATTTATTTTCGAAAAATTTAAAAGAATTGGAAGGTATTCCATTAGTCAGTAAACCGGTCACTACCTCTGAACTTTACCGGAAAATAAATGAGGCTTTTAATATTTAGTTGAAATATTTTTTTTTATTAATGAGTAAAAGAAACTTC
>JBLNGL010000033.1:0-3184 GCA_050264735.1 Ignavibacteria bacterium
GCATTTTCAACTTTTTCGGTTGAATGTTAAATATTTGGCTGAAAAAGCGGAATTATTTAATAAGGCGGATCATCTGATTGACCGCTTCCGGTATGCCGACAAACATCGCACGGGCAATTACAGCATGCCCGATGCTGACTTCATCAATGTCGCTGAGCTCTCTGAATATTTTTATATTCTGGTAGTTTAACCCGTGGCCGGCATTTACACCGAGTCCGAGTTTTTTACCGTGCTTGGCACCAAGCCTGATTTTATCAAGCTCGTCAAACTGCTCTTCTTCAGAGAGTGCATTTGCAAAAACTCCGGTGTGCAATTCAATAAAATCGGCATTAATTTCCGAGGCAGCATCGATCTGTTCGATTTCAGGCTCAATAAATAAAGATACTTCAATTTCATTTTTATGCAGCTCTAGTATTGTATCCCTCAGTAAGTTTATATTATCGATTACGTTTATTCCTCCTTCAGTTGTCAGCTCTTGTCTTTTTTCGGGAACTATTGTGGCAAGCTCAGGACCGATATCGCATGCAATCTTTATAATTTCTTCGACAGCCGCCATTTCAAGATCAAGCTTAGTTGTAATTAATTCTCTAAGAAGCCTTACATCTTTTTCATTTATATGGCGGCGGTCTTCCCTTAGATGAACCACGATCCCGTCAACTCCAGCCTGCTCTGCCAGTAAAGCTGCGGCAATAGGATCCGGCTGGTTCTCGCCCCTGACATTCCTCAGAGTCGCGACATGATCAATGTTTAATGCAAATCTCATATTAATTTCCTAAAAATTTTTTGAAATAACATTCATTATAGAATTCAGTCCTACTCCGAACTCGCCGGATCTATACCTAAGAGTTGAAATAAAATCAATACTGAACATAACTCCGTAATGGGTTGCTACACAATAAAAAATTGATCTGGTTCGGAAAGCTAAAATTCCCAGTGCAATGCCTGCTATAATTGCTCCGAAAGTTTCAAGCACAGGTTTCCCGTTATGCAATATAACAAAAGGGAGCATTTGAATTAAAACCGTATAATAACCGAATTTTTCCTCCAAGCCGAACAGCATAAATCCTCTCCAGACAAATTCCCATGCAAACATGTAAACGATCATTCCGAATTCGAAAAACAAAAATGTGTTCCAGGAGTCCCTTGCTTCCGATAAATGGGGATAAGTGCTATTAAACTGAGAGGAAGAGGAAACAAACCATATAACCGGGATCATTATACAGAGAAAAATCAGCGAAAGTAAAATTCCTGTTTTATAATCACCCAATTTTAAACCGTAATTTTCGATCCGATCTTTTAAAAGAAATTTAATTACCAGGAGGGGCAGGAGAAAAAAAGTGAAGAAATCACCGAAGAACCAATACAGATATTCAACTAGATATACATGCTGGCTGAACTGAAAATCATCAAAGAAATATACTCTGAAAAATCTCCGTGATGTAAAATACCAGGAGATTGTCTGCAGTAGGGCGATGGAAACAAAAATAATTAATGACTTCCTATCGAGAGTTTTTACTGCTCCTCTTAAATTATTGAGTTCGTCATTTAAATTAAATTTCTTCATTTTTTAGGAAAAATTGAGCACTTCTATTGATTCTAATATGGAGAATTTTAAGCAGGAAATATAGTTTTTTTAACATTATAATGATAATCGCCATTAGTCCGGGTTGACAAAATTTTATAAGAATGGTATATTAGCACTCGCTTTTTGAGAGTGCTAATAACTTAAAGCCGATCGCCCGTTTAACCGGGAAGATTTTAATTCAATAATCAATAAGATAAAACATGGAGGTAAAAATATGGCTAAAATTAATTTAAAACCTTTAGCTGACAGAGTAATAGTAAAACCGAGTGAAGCTGAAGAAAAGACCAAAGGCGGGATAATACTTCCCGATACTGCGAAGGAAAAACCAATTGAAGGTACAATTGTAGCAGTCGGACCGGGAAAAGTCGGTGATGATGGAAAAACAGTAAAGCCGGAAGTAAAAGTAGGAGATAAGGTTTTATACGGAAAGTACAGCGGGACTGAAGTTACAGTGGACGGAGAAGAATATTTAATTATGCGCGAAAGCGACATTTTCGCAATTATCAGTTAATAAAATTTGAAAAAAATAAAAATGGAGGTATAAATTATGGCTTCAAAATTAATTGAATTTGATGTGGAAGCTAGGAATAAACTAAAGAGAGGCGTTGATAAATTAGCAAACGCCGTTAAGGTTACTTTAGGACCAAAAGGGCGCAATGTTGTTCTTGAGAAGAAATTCGGCGCTCCTACAGTTACGAAAGATGGTGTAACTGTTGCCAAAGAAATAGAGCTGGAAGATGCAGTTGAAAACATGGGTGCACAGATGGTTCGCGAAGTTGCATCCAAAACCAGCGACGTTGCCGGCGATGGAACAACGACGGCAACCGTTCTGGCACAGGCTATTTACAGAGAAGGTTTAAAAAACGTTACGGCAGGTGCAAATCCGATGGACCTCAAAAGAGGCGTCGATATGGCTGTTACAAAAGTTGTTGAATATTTGAAATCCGTTAGCCGCGATGTTGAAGGAAGAAATGAAATTGCACAGGTTGGGGCGATTTCTGCTAATAATGATAAATCGATCGGCGATTTAATAGCAGACGCCATGGAGAAAGTCGGTAAAGACGGTGTAATTACGGTAGAAGAAGCAAAAGGAACCGATACTTCTTTAGAGGTTGTTGAAGGTATGCAGTTCGACCGCGGTTATTTATCTCCTTACTTTGTCACCGATGCGGAATCGATGGAAGCAAATCTTGAAGATCCTTTTATCTTAATTCATGATAAAAAAATCTCTGCAATGAAAGACCTGCTGCCGATACTTGAGAAGGTTGCACAGCAGGGGAAAGCTTTATTGATTATTGCCGAAGATCTTGAAGGCGAAGCTTTAGCAACACTTGTTGTGAACAAAATCCGGGGAACCCTAAAAGTATGCGCGGTTAAAGCACCCGGATTCGGCGACAGAAGAAAAGCAATGCTGGAAGATATCGCAACTTTAACAAATGGCACCGTAATTTCCGAAGAACGCGGCTTCAAACTTGAAAATGCAACTGTTTCTTATCTGGGCAGCGCTAAAAAAGTTGTAATTGATAAAGACAATACGACGATTGTTGAGGGCGCAGGCAAATCTGATGAAATAAAGAAGAGAATCAATGAGATAAAAGT
>JBLNGL010000034.1:0-2790 GCA_050264735.1 Ignavibacteria bacterium
CCATCCGTCCAAGTCCGCAGGTTCTTTCAGCTGCTGACCTCTGAAATGCGGAACGGAAATATACTGGCAGTCCAATTCAGCAAGTGCAGTTATATCTCCCCATAATTTTTCAAACTGCGTAACCGGATAGATATCCTCCTGCCCTTTCCCCCATCTTTTTTTAACTTCTTTTACAGTAATATATGTAAGCATCTTTTTAAAAATCAGACTGAAAAAATTTTTTTTATAAGTTTGACATTTAAATAAAGTTGCATTAAGTTAGTCAACTGAAAGTGGGATTTTTAGTTCACCGTCACCTTTCCTACGTTAGCAATCCTAATAAAAATTCACACTGTTATATTTGTACCGATGGTTATGACATTTGTTAGGGGGTGAATCAGCCTATCGAACCTGTGATTTAATTTCATTCAAAAGCAATATTATCAAAGGGAAATTTCCGCATAAGGATGCGGCTAATTAAATCACTATCAAAAAAAGGAGGAGTTATAATGAAAACGTACGGATTACTGCTCGTTGTTTCATTATTAATTTTCAGTCCCGTTTCATTTTCACAAATTCAATTGATGAGTTCCGGATATTCTCAAGATTTTAATACTTTGAGTGATACCGGCTCTTCTTCCGAACTACCTGACAGCTGGTATTTGCTTGAAACCGGATCAAATGCCGACGGTAAATATGCGGCAAGCACCGGAAGCGGAACTACTGGCAATACATACAGTTACGGCTCGCTAGGGAGTAATGAAAGAGCTCTCGGCAGCGTAAGAGCAACTGCACTCATTCCTATATTCGGGATAAATTTTTTAAATAATACCGGGGATATTATTTCCATCCTGCATATATCATATACCGGTGAACAATGGCGGGTGGGTACTAATAGAAATGTAGCGGATAGAATAGACTTTCAATATAGCCTAAATGCTACAAATCTGTCTGACGGGGACTGGATTGATGTCGATCAGTTAGATTTTTACAGTCCTAAAATTAATACTCCCGCCGGAGCGTTAGATGGTAATTTACCGGAGAACCAAAATGAGATTACTTACACAATTACAGGATTATCAATTTCTCCCGGCGGCGAATTCTGGCTGCGATGGTCGGATCCGGATGCATCCTCAGGTGATGACGGCTTGGCAGTTGACGATTTTTCTATCGACCTCACCGCACCTCCCGTAATCTTTATTATAGCACCCTCGTCTTTAAATTTTGATACGGCAGATGTTGAAAGTCCTGTCTCGCTTTCAGTTACAGTTGAAAATTTAGGAGCAACAGATAACCTGGTAATTTCAAATATTGAATCATTAAATCCGGTATTTGCTTTTTCACCAAACTCATTTCCTATTTCTATACCTCCGGGCAATTCCCAGGTATTTAATATCACTTTTACTCCGGTTTCTGAAGGGACTGAAACCGGGACAATAAATTTTATTCATAATGCCGAAGGTTCGCCATATTCTTTATCAGTAAGCGGAACCGGCCGGACACAATCTCAAATCGGCATTTTGAAATTCAAATCTTCTTCAAGAGATTTAATGGAAGGGATAATTAACACCCAGGATACAATTGTACTAAGCGGATATTCAGGCCGTCCTTTAAAAGCCATGCAGTTCAATCTTATTGTAGGCAAATCTAATGGAGGATTGAAATTAAAATCTGTCGCCAGAGGTAATGCAATCCCCGCAGATCAGTTTAATTTCAGCTACGAGATATATCCCGGAATCTTACTCCCCGACAGCTCTTCTATTGATACGGTAAAAGTTGTTATACTCGGAAATGGTACAAATGTAATTAATCCGGATACAGGAAATCAGGAAATAATGTATTTCACTGTTGATGCAGTGAACATTGCAGGAGATTCGCTTCAAACATTTAACGGATTAACCGGGGTAAAGGGAGCTACGGCAGCTCCGGTTGCCGATGCGAATTTATCTGCAGGTACAGATGAAATAATTAATATTTCGGTTTATCCCCCCGAAAGAAAATTCGGGGATATAAATCTTGATGACCATGCTGATATACTTGATATTCTTTTAATGATTGACTGCATACTTGGAAGAGAAGTGCTTAACGCCGATCAATTCACAAACGGCGATATATTTCCATGGCTTGCAGGCCAAACTGCTCCTGCGGGCGATGGAATCATTGATGTTCTCGATCTTGCATTGCTCCATAATATAGTTCTTACCGGTTTATATCCCGATAATAAGCCTGTTTCCGAAATTATTATGCATCCAATAATAGCTGCCGAAACTGGGGCTCATAATGAAGCTAAAACAAATACTAAGGTAATCTTCAGTTTTTGCCAGGAAGGAATATCAATAGCTTTGGAATCGGCTAAAAAGGTAAAAGGTTTACAGGTAGAATTAAATAATATTGGATCATTAATTCCGGAAAATACCGCTGCTGCATCATGCTTTAATAAAGCAGAGTATTATCAAATTAATTCTTCACTAAGATTACTTGCATATGATGATCAATCAGCTGCATTGGATGCGGGCAGGTATTTAGCTGCATCGATTCCGTTTTCGTTAATCAATCCTGAAGAAATAATTGTTGAAAATATAATAGTAGCAGATGAGATGAACAGATCAATGGAGGATGTAGAAATAGAAATTCAGTATGAAACTCCGAATATGCCACTTAATTATATGTTAAGCCAGAATTACCCGAATCCTTTTAATCCTGCTACCGTTATAAAATTTTCAATACCCAAAGATGAATTTGTAACAGTTAAAGTATACGATATTATCGGGCGGGAAATAAAAACATTATTTTCAGGGAATTCGAATGCAG
>JBLNGL010000035.1:0-4283 GCA_050264735.1 Ignavibacteria bacterium
GAAGTAATAATAATCGGCGGAGGTCCATCCGGTTCGGCCGCTGCATTGAATCTAGCCGGGTACGGCTTTGATGTCTGCTTAATTGAAAAAAAAATTTTTCCCCGCGAAACTTTATGCGGTGAATTTCTTTCCGGCGAAGTATTTAACAATCTTAGGGTATTGAGTATTGATCAGCAATTTCTTTCACTCAATCCAAGGTTGATTAAATCTTTCGGAGTTTTTTTTGAAAACGGTCAAAGATTTTCGGGTAATTTCGATTTTAATGCATTCGGAATAAAAAGATCTAAATTTGATTCCTTCCTGCTAGACAGCGTAAAAAGCAGAGGGATTAAAGTTATTCAGCCTGGAGAAGTAAAGGAAATCTATAAAGATCACGAAAAATTTAAACTTAAAGTTAAGCAACCGGAAGGCGGAGAAATAGTTTTAAAAACTAATAATTTAATTGCGGCCTACGGTAAGCGGAACAGTTTAGATTTAAAATTAAAGCGTTCCTTCAGCACTTTTAAAACGGGTTTTAATGGAATAAAATATCATGTAAGCAACGAATATTTTAATTCGTATGAAAAAGATGAGATTCATATTTATACTGGAAAAAATATTTACTGCGGCATTAATTATGTTGATGATGAAACAGTTACTCTCTGCGTGCTTCAAAAGAGAATGGAGACCGAGGGTTCTTTTAAACAGCACCTATTAGAGCTGTTCAATTCAAATAATAATTTCAATAGAATACTTAAAGAAAGATTTTTTGAAGAAATTAATAATATGAAGGTTTACGGAACAGGAAATATTTATTTCGGCAGAAGAAATAAAGTGGAAAACGGAATATTTATGATAGGGGATGCCGCCGGGGTAATTTCCCCTTTTTCCGGAGACGGAATAGGGATGGCTTTCGATTCGGCAAAACTTGCTGCTGAAATCTTACTGAACCAGAAGAAAAATAACAAGGTCTCTCAAAATTCATTCAAACTCTACAAAAAGAATTGGGAAAAATTATTTGGAAGCAGAATTTTAATCTCAAGGATTCTACAAAATTTTTTGCTTAAATCATCCTACAAAAAATTTGCTTCGCCAACAATAGATATTCTTAATCGTTTCCCTTCATTCAGCTCAATTATTGTAAGGAAAACAAGGAGCTGAATTATGCTGTATAAATTGTTTATTATCTTTTATATTTCAGTAATAAATTCTAATGAATTAATATGGAAATCAATTTAAAAAATATTGAAAAATTTATTGTTGTTGGAGATAGGATACTAATTAGACCTGAAGAAGAATCGAACAAGACGGTAAGCGGACTCTATCTTCCTCCGGGAATTGCAGAAAAAGAAAGGATTCAGAGCGGGTATGTAATAAAAGTAGGTCCGGGTTATCCAATGGCATCACCGGTTGATGAAGAACCGTGGAAAGAATCCAAAGACAAGGTAAAATATATTCCTCTGCAGGCAAAAGAGGGTGATTTGGCGATTTTTTTAAGAAAAGAAGCTTTTGAAATTGAGTTTGATAAGGAAAAATTTTTGATTGTTCCGCAGTCCGCCGTTCTCCTGCTGATAAGAAACGAAAATCTTAACTTCTAATTTCAGCTGTATTAGAATAAGGTAAGCACTTTTATAAAGGCGCTTTTAAACCAATTTCGCTTTCCTATATATATGTCACCTATATCTTCCTCTACAATACTTTCATGTGGAACATTTTTATTAATCTCATCATGAGTAGCTTGAAGATATAAGGCAAGAGTTTCTTTGCTGTCGTATCGGGATACAGGAAGTCTTAGATCGTTGCATTCCGATAGAAGGTCATCCTTTGACCAATCGTCGAAAAATTTTGTTTTTTCCATAATTTTTCCCCGTTAATTTATTATGCAAGCCAAAAATAAACTGTTAAAAGAGCAAGAAATATCAAATAGAAAAATTTTTTTAATGTGCTTTTATTTAATAAAGACTGTTGATTATGTTTATCCAGCATTTGATAACTGACCCAATCTCCCTTTTCCACAGACCATTCTCGGCCTTTAAAATCTACATACTTCATTTTATTCCTTCTAATTATTGGTAACCGCTCCTGTAGCATGTATTCAAATGATAGAAAATTACTTTTTATTCCTTCAGCCGAATCTTTGCCGGAAAGTAAATAGGTTAGTTCTTTTCGCCAATGACTGTCGCTCATAGGATATCCAATACTTATCACTACAGACTGGTTTTTAATATTCCAATTATTATACCACATAAACTCTATTTCTAAAAAAGATTTTAAGAATGATTCTAATTAATTATTAAGTAATTATGTAATTATAAATTACATTTTTATCTATAATGAGATAAAATTATTCAAACCAGGAAATAACTTTAAACTTCCCTTTAGTAGTCGGGAATGCCGGAGGAGCAACGGTCAATAATCTATTATCGTATTTGTACCTTTTAGAAAAACCATGCGTAATTCCCCATTCATTAAAAGTACCAACGGCTTTCCTTATTTTTTGTATTATGCCGCCGAGGAGATAGATATTACCGGAAACTGATCTACCATTATAATTTTCTGCTCCAAATCCTCCGGTTTCACAATAGATTGATCCATGTATATTGATATTTTTATTATTATTATTAGCTGAATTATCAGTAATCCAAACATTATTCTTGGCTAAGATTCCCAGTAAATCAGTAGATGCCGGATTGGTTCTCGGATCAGAATTATAAACAATATCATCATCAAGATAAACAGTACCTTTACCGCCTGAGCCCGAAGCGGCCACTGAATAAACTCCCTTAACTTTTCCTTGCAGTCTTAATACAGCATTTTCTGCAAATATTACCCCATTTGGAGCAAAATCGGATCCCAGTACAGTTGTTTCAGCGCCTTTATAACTAAACCTGTATGTAATGCTGTCCACCTTAAAAGTTATGAATACTGTATCATTACCTGAAAAAAGATGGCCATTATCTTCAGCTGCGGACTTCAAGGGAGCCAGACCGTTCGACGGCAAGGGTATACTCGTATTATCACTAAATTTTCCGCTAATATAAGGTTTATCATTTCTCTTACTAATTTTATATTTTATTGTTTTTGCAGTCGATGTACTTGGTCCCATAAAAACCGGGTGCTCAGCGCATCTCAAATAGTCTTCTGTATGAAATGGACCCCACACTGTATCTGTCCCGTACCACCAAATCGGTTTAGTCGGATCAGGAGTTTCATAAAATGAATAATACGCAAATTCCGAAAATTTTGCCGGCTGCAGCAGAATTGTTATACTATGAGAGTATCCTTCATAAGTCCCAATTGAAGTAACTTTTTTAATCTGGTTGAATATATCATAATCGGGAACAACTTCAATATTTAATTTTCCATCCGAAAACGGGACATCACTCATTCCCGCAGTCCAATTTTCATCAAAAAAGATTTTGTTTGCTGCTATATTAGCCCCGGTTGAAGCTATATTATAAGCTTTTGCTTCTCTAAAATAGTCAGCAGAGTTTTTTGCTGCTCTGGTGGTCAAATTTCCAAAATGCTGTCCGAATATTAAAAATACTGTGCTAAATCCTAATACAAGCAAAAGAGATGCTTTACCAAACATAGAAATCCCTCCTTATCTTTCTTTTAAATTTCTTGAAATTAACCTGATCTGCCGCCAAATTGCCGATGAATATTCATTATTATATGCGGAGACGTCTTCAACGGTCAGATTTATCTCTACAGAGTTGATAGTCTTTGTATCTACAGGGTAATTAATGGGAAACGGGATTGTATCGCCTAAGGCATCATAATATATCAAATGAAATTTAGTGACCCCTAGGTTTATCTTTCTTGGTTCTTCGCTGCTTATTAATCGGTATAAATAACGATCACGGGGATTTGGAGTCGAACTTAACTCGGTTACCGGACCCAGTCTGTAAAATAATGTATCAATATTGCCATCAGGATTACCGTCAGGATGAATATCAGTCAAAAATTTAATTTTATCCGAATCAGCAAGTAAAATAGAATTTGAAGGGTCTACAATCTTAGCCCAATTCTCGCAGTAACCTATTTTCCTAAAATCATATTCCAGTACTTGTGATGTTACGGCAAGGTTTTGCTGCAATACAAGTTCGCCGCCATAATTATATAAGTTTTTCGTTGCAGAATCATTCATCTGCCATAGTATAAGCATTAACATACCTCCTACAACCATTGAACCGAGTATATCAATTACGGTACTAGTGCCCATTTTTCCTCCTATTGAATAAAATACCAGTAACTAAAAATAGATGAGAGTTTAACAGTATCTCTCTCGTTATTCATAGAAG
>JBLNGL010000036.1:0-3037 GCA_050264735.1 Ignavibacteria bacterium
AATCAGCCTATGATTCTTAATTATACTTTCTTCCCTTCCGGTTAACAAATAATGTTTTAAATAAAACACAGATGCCCTTGATGCATCATCAACGCAGGCAATTCCTTCATCATCATCCCCGATCCATTTATAATCAGGGTAATTGCTATATATATGAATGATCCCCATTTCTTTTCCTTGAACTGAAATATTTTCATAAAGAAAATCGAGGTGAGATGTATTTACAAGTGAATCAGAATTTAATGAACCGGGAAATGCAGTCGCAGCAATTAAGCAGAAGAAAATATTAGTGTATTTAAAAATTATTTGCAGCATGAGATGAGATGCTCCAAAGTAGTGGTTGCCATGCAGATATTTGTATCCGCACCGGAATAATAAATTTTTACTTCGGAATTATCGGCAATCCATCCGTTTGTAAAAACAACATTGTCTACATCTCCGATCCGTTCATAAATGCTTTCTGGAGCAAGAATCGGCTCGTCACTTTTTCCTAAAACTACCCATGGTTTTTCAAGGTCTAGAAGCATCACCCCTATTTTATATATATAGCTGCCTCCGAATCCCCGAACCCCATGATAAAGCATCAGCCATCCTTCTTTTGTTTTTAAGGGAGGCGTCGAACCGCCGATCTTATCAGCTTCCCATGTGCCCCAGACAGGCTGACTTAAAAGCTCATAGCCGCCCCAATGAATTAAATCATTACTTCTGCTTATCCAAATATCTCTTCTTAATTCAGCCGACGGTCGGTCGACTTTCCAGTAGTATCCGTTTATCTTTTCAGGAAATAAAGCGCAGTCTTTATTTGACGGTTCCGAAATCGGGCCAAGTATTTTAAAATTATAAAAATCCTTTGTCTCGGCAAGATTAACCAGCGGCATGTAACGGGAGTAGCCGGTATAGGTGAGGTAATATTTATCTTCAATCTTTACAATGCGTGCATCTTCAATACCCCATTCTGCATATTTAAAAAATTCCTTATGGTCTTCAGGTCTCAAGCAGAGATTTTTATCAACAGTAAATTTACATCCGTTTTCGCTCCAGGCATTTACAAAGGACGATCTGCCGTTCGGCATTTCTACCCTGCATACAAGCAGATATTTGTTTCCGAACTTTACCGCGCCCGGATTAAAAATGCTGTTGACTTTAAATGGCACATCTTTTTTGGTTAGGATCGGATTTTTATCATAACGTATTATTTCCATTTTGTCTCCATATAATGATTTTCCTTCGGACAAAATAATTATTCTTTAAGTCCAGTAGATGCCATGCTTTGTATAAAATATTTTTGAAAAAATAAATATGCAACTACTATAGGCATCGCCAGCAAAGCTGCCGAAGCGAGCTTTACACCAAGCTGAGATTCGGCTCTTCCCCCGACAGCGAATAAAGTAACAAGCTGGGGCATCGTCATTAATTTCTCTTCCCTGATTACAATCAAAGGCCAAAGTACTTCATTCCAGGACGCCATAAAAGTTATAATCCCGACAGTTACTAATGCAGGAACTGAATTAGGCCAAAGGATTTTAAATATGATTGTAAATTCACCGCAGCCGTCAATCCTTGCTGCATCAATTAAATCCTGAGGAATGCTTTTGAAATACTGCCTGAACATAATGATGCTTAATGAATTCATTAAGTAAGGTATAATCAACGCCCAATAGCTGTCAACCCAGTTGAACTGAACCATAATAATATATTGGGGGATTAAAGTAATCTGAAAGGGAAGAGTCATTGTAAAAATTATAAGAAAGAAGATAATATTTCTTCCTTTAAACTGAAGCCTGCTTAAAGCATATCCCACCATTGAGCCGAATACCAAAACACCGAAAGTAACCGCCGAAGCAACAAGCAGGCTGTTTAGAAAGGATCTGCCGATCGGAATTTTATTGAGAAGCTGTGAATAGCTGCTGAAAGAAATCGATGAAGGGAGCAAAGTTAAATCAGCAATTTCATTTTCGGGAGCCAGCGAGGCTGTAATCATCCAGTAGAATGGATAAAGAAAAATTATTCCGCCTGCCGATAAAAACAAATACAGGAAAATTTTTCTGATAATTTTCATTTTTCTTTCTCAATAAATTTTCTTTGAATCACTACAACCGATAAGATCAGAAGTGCAAAGAAGAATCCTAATGTTGCCGCATATCCCATATGATAATAAAAAAACCCCTGCTTATAGATGTATAGAACTGCCGATAATGTGCTGTTTAAAGGACCTCCGCCGGTCATTATATAGGGTTCAATAAAAAGAGAGAATCCTCCGATGGTTGAAAGAACAACAACCATGAAGATCGTCGGATTAATTGAAGGAAGGGTAATTTTAAAAAATTTTTGAAAATAATTTGCCCCATCGATTTCGGCTGCTTCATAATAGTGCGGCGGAACTGTCTGAAGTCCGACCAGAAAAAGAATAATATATAACCCAACATTTTTCCAGGTAGCCATAATTGCTATTGAAGGAATAGCAACATAAGGATCGACCAGCCAGCCGACTTTGCCGAAACCTAGATTAATCAGAAATCTATTTATTAAACCGGAATCATATCCGTACAGCTGCTGCCATAACATTGTAACTACTACACCTGAAACAATCACCGGCAGAAAATATGCTGCCCTGAAAAACCCTTTAAATTTGATTTTCCTGTTCAGTGCTTCTGCAATAGTCAAAGCAATTATTATCTGCAAAGGAATATGGATAAGAAGAAAAATCAGAGTATTCAAAACAGATTTAAAGAAGAACTCATCATTGAAAAGCCGAATAAAGTTTCCAAGACCGATATATTCCATCGGCGAAATTATATTCCATTTATGGAAAATAAGGACTATAGAAAAGGCAACAGGGAAAGCAACAAAAATTATAAAATGAATTATATAGGGAGAAACCATTATATATGGTATTATCTTTTTATTCTTCATATTCAAATTCAGACTGGGATCTTTTTATTTAGAATTATAAGCTCACGTGAATTACTGCAGGTACAATAAATTTACTGCTTTCTCTGCGTCTGATAAGGCTTCTTCAGGAGACTTTTTGCCGTAA
>JBLNGL010000037.1:0-3724 GCA_050264735.1 Ignavibacteria bacterium
AGATTTTTATTGCTCCTCTTCAGTTTTATCAAATATCTGTATTATTCTTTAATTAATCCCTTCATAAAAAGCTCAGCTTCTAAAGCCGGCTCAAAAACGCTTCTTATAATAAAATTAGATGAAATCGGCGATTATATACTGTTCAGAAATTTCTTGAAGTACTTTAAATTTTCTGAAGAATTTAAAGATTATATGATTACTCTTTGCGGAAATATCGCTTGGAAAGAGCTCTTTGATTTTTTAGATAAAGATTATGTTGATTTTTCTTTTTGGGTTAAAAAAAAGAGTTTTGCAAGAAACCTCTTTTATAGAAGAAAAATATTAAACTCGGCAGCAGGGTATCCTTATCATACAGTTTTGAATTGTTCTCAGTCAAGGAATTTTTTTATTGACGACGCTTTTATCAAAACAGTTTATGCTGAAAATAAATACGGATGTACCACCGACTTATCATCTCAATTTAAATGGCAGAAAAAGCTTAGCGACAATTATTATTCGAAGCTGATAAATGTTAATGAGAAACATATTTTTGATTTTCACAGAAACCGGGAATTCATTTCATCTATATTGAAAGCGGAGATACCCGAATTCCTGCCAAAAATTGAAAAAAGTAATCTTGTAAGTGAAAGAATTGTAAATGAAAAATATGCTGCTTTTTACTTAGCAGGAAGAAAAAATTATAAGATCTGGAGGATAAATAGTTTTTTAAAAGCAGCGCGGTATTTAAAAGAAAAATATAATTTGAAAATTGTTCTAATAGGCAGCAGTGAGGATAAGAAATTATCAGCCGAATTTGAAAATAATTTTGATAAGGAAGCTGTTATTAATTATACGGCAAAAACTTCTCTTGTAGAGATTATCGAAATTTTAAATTATGCATCAATAATGATTTCAAATGATTCCGGGCTGCCCCATATTGCCGCGGCATTAAATACAAAGTTAATAGTGCTAGTCAATGGCACCCATTTCGGCAGATTTTTCCCTTATCCTGACGATGCGCAAAATGTTAAAGCAATCTACCCTCCCGAAATACAAAATAATTTACAAGATTTTGAAAAACTGCGAAAAAGCTATAAATATAGAAGTAAACTTGATATAAATTCGATTTCGGCTGAAAAAGTGATATTTGAGGCTGAGGAAATGCTCAATAAATAATTTATTGAAACTATAAACCTATACTATTTGTTCAAAATTGTCTCGTTTTTTAAATATTTCTTTGTTTTTTGCAAGATAATAGATTTTCCAATTTATTGATTTTTTTTATTGCGGTTAAAGTCCCAACTTCTTAAATTTCTCTCGTGTTTTCATCTTAAAATAAACGGGGTTTCTTATGAAATATTTCATTCTAATTCCGTCCATTTTAATCTCTATTTTGATCATCAGCTGTTCCAAGGACAATGTTACTCAATATAATTCCGGTGAGGAAAAAACCGGCGGTGTTTTCTTTAAAATAGATAAAGAAAAAGCACCTTCCGATGTAGTAGAAGTAATCGCATACCTGAACAGAGAAAACTATGATACTTTAACCGCAAGTTTAGATTTAATCAATGAAGAAAGTGCGGAAATAATATTTCAAGATATTCCTGTTGGAGAATGGCATTTAACCGTTAAAGCATTTAATGAAAGTCGGGTGGTAGTTTACCAAGGTCAGACCGATTTGGAAGTTTTGGATGGAATTACCATTCAGGTTAATTTAGTGTTGAATCCAACTGGCCATGGTACCGGAAATATTTATATTCATGTTACCTGGGGAACAGAAAATAAATGGATTGATTTTCCTGGAAACCCAGTCTTTACAAAAGAAAATACTCCTTTAAATCCTGTATACGTTGGACAATCGAAAGTTTTGTACGAGAATGGCACTTATAAAATGTGGTTTACAAATTTGTCCTATGCAGGAAAAGCAAATATTGGGTATGTTGAATCCGCAAACGGCCTTTCCTGGACTTCTGGATATTCTTCTCCAGTTTTAGAACCCGGTTCTTCTGGAAGCTGGGATGATTATTCTGTAACAACATGTCCGGTGTTAAAAGATGATGCAGATTATAAAATGTACTATTCCGGCTGGAGAGATCAATACGACATGTGGCATATTGGTTTGGCTTCTTCTCTGGATGGAATTGATTGGACTAAAATTGAAGAACCAATATTATATGCAAATTCCGGCGAATTTCAAATAGGACCTGGAGATATTTTAAAGAAAGATAATCTCTACTATATGTTCTATTATGTGCGTAATTATCCTAACTATAGTATCAATCTGGCTATGTCTGAAGACGGATTAAATTGGACCCGTTATGAAAACAATCCGATATTAATTGCCGACGAACCTTGGGAAGGTTTGGGTGTACATTATCCTTCAGTTATTTATAATGATAATGAATTCCTAATGGTGTATATGAATGCGGCATCAAATGGATTCGGAATTGCGGTATCTGAAGATGGAAAAGCCTGGACTAAAAAAGCTAACAACCCGTTTTTCAAGAGTGAAGATTCATATAATGCCTGGGCAAAAAGAATAGCCTATCCATTTTTGAGGAAATTCGGAAACGAATATAGAATCTATTATACGGGTTTTGATGTAAACAATGAAGGTAAGATAGGTGTTTTAAGAAAATTTTAATTTTAAAAAAAATTTTAATTGGGGTATTTATGAAATCTTATATTTTATATTCTTTATTCACATTATCCTTCTTCCTTGTAAGCTGTTCAAAAGATAATATTACAGATTACAAGTCAGCAGAAACTCAAAAGGGAAGTATTTTTCTTCAGTTAGATAAAGAAAATGCCCCTTCCAATGTTGTTAAGGTAATTTCATACCTTAGCAGGGAAAATTATGATACTTTGACCGCAAATTTAAATTTAATCAGCGAATCAAGTGCGGATATAATGTTTGAGGATATTGCCGTGGGAGAATGGCATTTGACAGTGGAAGCACTTAATGAAGATGCGGTTGTGGTTTATAGAGGCGAAACAGATGTTGAAATCCTGGAAGGAATTACTATTCAGGTCAGCCTGGTTCTGAATCCTACCGGACAGGGAACAGGTGATCTTTATATTAATGTAACATGGGGAACCAATGAATCTTGGATTGATTTTCCGGGGAATCCTGTTTTCAAAAAAGAAGACAGCCCGGTAAATCCTTTAATGGTTACTCAGGGAAAAGTTTTATTCGAAGACGGTATTTACAAAATGTGGTTTACTAATTTATTTAATTCTGCTCATGCAAATGTAGGTTATGCTGAATCAACAAACGGCTTGGTTTGGAAAATTGCTAATCCATCTCCTGTCTTGCTGCCCGGAGAAAGCGGGAGCTGGGATGATTATACGGTGACTGTAGGTCCGGTTATAAAAGATGGTTCCGGCTATAAAATGTTTTACAACGGCTGGCGAGATCAATACAATATGTGGCATATCGGTCTTGCTTCTTCTCCGGACGGAATCAACTGGACTAAAAATTCTGAACCGGTCTTATATGCTACTGAAAATGAACATCAAATCGGGGCTTCGGATATTATAAAAGTGAACAATGTTTATTACATGTATTTTATTGAACGGCATTATCCTTATTATACAATTAATCTTGCTGTTTCTGAAAACGGCATAAATTGGGAACGATATGGAAATAACCCGATTTTGGAGGCTGATCAATCATGGGAAGGTACCGGTATCTACTATCCATCAGTTATTGTTGAGAATGGTCAGTTTGCAATGGTTTATATGA
>JBLNGL010000038.1:0-4133 GCA_050264735.1 Ignavibacteria bacterium
TATTGCCAAATACCATTGACTGAACATTCACAGCAGTTCCCCAATCATCCGGAATTCCTTCAATCCTTCTATACGAAATAGCCCGTTTGCCCATCCAGCTTTGGAATACTGCAGATACAGCACCCCAAAGTTGTTCCATCGGATCCTCAGGAAAAGGTTTTCCCAGCACTTCTTTAACTTTTGCTTTATAGATTTCAATTAATTCCTTCAGGTCATCTGCAGTTAATTCAGTATCGGCATGAACCCCGCGTGCTTCTTTCATTTTATGAAGCTCTTTTTCCAGCTGCTGTCTCACACCCTTGCCTTCAGCCTGTTCTATGCCGGCAGCCTTTTCCATAACAACGTCAGAATACATTTGTATTAAGCGGCGGTGTGAATCATAAACGAATCTCTGGTTATTTGTCTTTGCAATTAATGCTTCGCGAGTTTCATTATTTAAACCAACATTCAGGATTGTTTCCATCATTCCCGGCATTGATGCGCGGGCACCGGAACGGACTGATAGAAGCAATGGATTTTTTAAATCGCCGAACTTAGCTCCCATTTGTTTTTCAACTTTAATAAGAGCATCCTTAAGCTGCTTATCAAGTTCTTTAGGATATTTTTTATTGTTCTTGTAGTATGCTGTACATACTTCAGTCGTAATTGTAAAACCAGCGGGCACCGGTAAGCCAATATTTACCATCTCGGCTAAGTTTGCTCCTTTACCGCCGAGCAGTGCTTTCATATCTGCTCTTCCTTCGGCTTTCTTGCCTCCAAAAAAATATACATATTTGCTTTGCTTAGGCATTGTGTAGTTTCCTCCAATAATTTATTTGTAAAAAATTTTACTGTTAAGGCTCTATTATAATTAGAGACTTTCTGAATTAATTATAGAATTATAGTTCCTATTTTCTTAAGTCTAATGTATCCCCCTTTCTAGTTTATAATGAATTAGTAATAAATTTTTTAAAACCTTCGTCATCATCCATCACCAGTTCAATTTTCAGGTAAAAAATATCAATATCATCAATCTCTTTGGAGAATTTAGTAAGCTTCACGGCATCTTTCTGGGTTGTTACAACCGAATGAGAGTTTGTAACATAAAAAGCTTTCCTGATCTTCTGAATATCTCTAAAGCTGTAATCTTTATGATCTCTGAATATCAGCTGATTTTCCGTATCCACATTTGTCTGCTTTAAAATATTAATGAATGAATAAGGATTTGCGATTCCCGAAACCACCAGACTTTTTTGCCCTTCAAATTCTCCAAGGCTGTATTCGGTTTTCCTTCTGATGTCCACAAATCCGGTAGCTTTATAAAAAGCATAAAATATTTTTTTATCTTCAAAATATCTCAAACACTTCTCAGGCAGATTTCTTTTCGGAGAAAATTTCCTATTTATTATTAGCGCACTTGCCCTGGTTAGTGATCTAAAGGGTTCACGTAAAATACCAACCGGCAGCAGCGAATGATTCATGAATCCCTGCTGAGAAAGGAAATGCTGTTCACATATTACCAGGTCAATATCTCTAGCAATCCATCTATGCTGAAAAGCATCATCGAGCACGATAACATTAATATCTGCATCCCTAATCAGTCTTTTTGCTCCTTTAACCCTGTTTTCAGAAACAGCGCCCGGCACTTTACATTCCGAAACAGTATGGTAGATTTCATCTCCGCTCTTTGTAACATTCGTCAATATTTTTTTGCCGTCGGATACCAGGAGATATCCTTTAGAACGCCTCCCGTAACCCCGGCTTAAAACCGCAGGTTTTTTTCCCTCACTTTTAAGCAGATTTAACAAATAAATTACAAGCGGTGTTTTTCCTGAACCGCCTACAGTTATGTTCCCGACCGAAATGACATTTACAGGGATTTTTTCCGATTTAAGAATTTTGTTGTCAAAGAACCAGTTTCGCATTAATATTATTGCTGAGTACAACGGCAGCACCGGAAGCAATAAAAATCTAACCACTTTCATTTAAGTAAAAACTTTTGAAATAAAAATCTATCGAGGAAATTAAATGTTTAAAATCCGTCAGCATTATCCTGCAGCTCATTTAACTTCATTTCGCACCGGGAGATCATTTTCGAAGTCTCATCATAATTCAGATCGGCTTCAATAAAAACCGGATTTGAATATACCGCATGCACCCGGGAAAACATCATCGGTATTTCGAACTTATCCCAGCTTTTCAGAATTTTCTTTTTTTGAATCCCAATTCCTAAAAGAACAAGCGGAACGCCGCTTTTTTTGGCTGCAACAACAGCACCGGCTTTAAGCTTGCGTGAAGGTCCCTTAGGGCCGTCGGGAGTAATGGCAACCGATCTGAAATTTTTCGCATAATCAATCATAATTCCCAATGCAATATTGCCGCCTTCAGTGCTTGAGCCTCTTACAATAGTATAATTCCATTTCTTCAAAAGTTTTGCCAGGAGATCTCCGTCCTTGCTTTTGCTTATAAGTGCAACCATATTTTGATTCTTATGCAGATACCAAGGCAGCAGCATGGTCCCGTGCCAGAAAGCTACAATAAAATTTTTTTTCTGCTTTATCAGCTCATCCAGCACTTCTCTGTTGGAGTAAATAATCTTTAAAGTTTTACAAAGAACATTAAGTCCCCAAACCAGACAAAAATGACCAATGAACCTTAATGCATCCTGCTTTATTTTCTTAGGATTCATTCATCAATGCGTAAATTGATCTTGCAGCTTTCCCGGATGCACTTTCATGACCACTGCATAATATCCGTTCTTTTATTACTCCGAGTTTTTCTTTCATGGCATTATATACAATACTGCTTGACAGAATCTTTCTAGACTCGCTATAGATGGATTCTGAGTTCATCTTTTTCTGAACAAGTTCCGGGACAACCTTTCTCCCGGCAACAATATTAACAAGCCCGATATTCTTAACCTTTACAACTTGTCTGCCGATCAAATAGGTCAAGTAATTAGTTTTATAGACTATCACCATCGGCAGCCGGAAAATACCGGCTTCCAGAGTTGAAGTGCCGGATTTGATGATTCCAAATTTTGCATTCTTCATTAAATCGTAAGTAAAGCCTTTTACGATCTTATAATTATTTTTATACGAAAGCTGTTTGAACAGCTCTTCATTTATATTCTCCGAACAAACAATGAGGATCTGCATATTAAATTCTTCGGCAATTTTGAATGCCGCTTCAATACTTGCCGGGAAAATCTTTTCAACTTCATGAGTTCTGCTGCCGGGCATCAGGAGCAGTATTTCTTTAGCCGGATCTAAATTAAATTTTTGATTCAATTCATTCCTGTCTAAAAAATTATACTCATTTAATCTTTCAGCCAGCGGATGTCCAATGAATTCAACATTAACTGCATGCTTTTTATAGATTTCTTCTTCAAAAGGAAATACAACCAGCATCTTATCGATTAATTTCTTTATTTTATTAATTCTCCCGGCTCCCCACGCCCAAATCTGGGGAGAGATGAAATAAACAATTTTTGTCCCTAAAGCCTTCACTTTTTCAGCAAAGTCAAGGTTAAAGCCGGGATAATCTATTAAAACTATGGTTTTGATTTTATTTTTTTTCACAATATCAAGAAGATCCTTTTGAACTCTTCTTATAAAAGGAAGATGCTTTACAATTTCCGCGAAGCCGAGAAAAGCCATTTTATTTATATGATATACGACATCCATTCCTTCTGCTTCCATTTTATCGCCGCCGATTCCGCAAATCTCAATATCTTTATCAATATTTTTTAGAGCTCTCACCAAAAAACTCCCGTGCAAATCTCCGGAAACTTCGCCGGCAATCATCATTATCTTTTTCTGATTCACTTCGTGAAATCTTTCTATTAATTTCAGCGGAGACCCGATTTGCGATTACACTAATTAAAGTCTTCCCACAAACCATAATAAAAACAAGGTAAGCGAAACAAGGCTTAAAGCCTGCAGACTTCTTTTTTCAGATCTCAATCCCGCTTTAATTTTGAAAACCGGCTGTTCAACAGATTCTGCTTTGTAAGGAGAAATTCTAGGAATAAACCTCGGTACATTTCTCTTATAATCTTCGAAAGCTGCTCCGAATGTACTTTGAAGATATTTCTCCTCTTCTTTTATTATCATTCTATATTGAAAATAAAAAAAGAGCAGACCGGCAATCTG
>JBLNGL010000039.1:0-2908 GCA_050264735.1 Ignavibacteria bacterium
GCTCCTGAAAGGATAGGCCCTGTTTCATGCAGAGACCGCAAAGAAGTCACAAAGCTAGCAAAGATTATAAATTATTTACAATTATGTGAATTCCTTCTTTTAATAATTTTCATTGAAATTAATAAGAAGACCGAGCTTTAAATTTGTAATTTTTAATAGGTAAGTAATTGAGCAAAAGTGGAACCGGGGCTATGGCTTGATCGCTTTGAGCTCTAAATTACTTTATATTCAACAAGAATATCTATTTTAAAACCAGCATCCATGTTGATTTCTTTGCATATAAACGGAACCGGGACTTACGTTTTTACATATAAAACCGGAATTAATTAATTCATATGCAAGTGATTTTTCATAAACTGATTCCAATAACCCGGGTCCAAGATTTTTGTGCAGCTCAATTGCCATCCAGATAATCCTTGTCGAAATTTCATTTTCACTCATTTTCCCCTCTGCTATGAATTTTTTAAAACTCTGCGCTCTTGCTTTTTAAAGATCCGCACCCTTTGCGTGAACCAACGCCTGCTTATTATCAATAATAAGTACAAACTCCCCTTTTAGATTTTTCTTCTCCGCTTCCTTAAGCACTTCTTCGGAAGTTCCCCTGAAAAACATTTCTGTTTTCATGGTTAGATCAAAAGCTAAAACAACATTTATATTTTTTCCTAAAACTTTTACAATATCTTGAAGCAGACTCTTTAACCTGTAAGGTGTTTCCAGTACAATAATAACTTCTCTTATCCCTTTCAATCTTAATAATTCTTTCCTTCTCTCATCCTTTTTTGGTGAAAGCCAGCCATAGTAATAAAATTTCTCAAAATTAAATCCTGAACCAATTAAGGCAGGCAAAAGAGAATTTGCTCCCGGCACCGGGACAACATTAATATTTTGAGAAATGCACATTTCGACAAGCAGATGTCCTGGGTCGGAAAATAATGGTGTGCCCGCATCGGAAATTAATGCCGCTGATTTTCCTTCTGAAATTTTTTGTAGGATTTCATCAACTACATCATTTTCATTATGCTCGTTAAGACTGATCATCTCCTTTTCAATTTGATAATGGGAAAGCAGCCTTCTTGCTTCTTTAAATTCTTCGCAGATTATAAAATCCGCTTCTCTGAGTACTTTCAAAGCCCGGAGAGTTATATCGTCATAATTGCCGATTGGGGTTGAGACTAAATATAAAACTTTATTCATCTTGAGTATTTTTTAAATTTAATTTTTTTTTACTGCAGCAAGATTACCCTAAGTATTTTCAAGATGGGCTTACCTATTCTTTTTCTTCCCAATAAACCAAATTCCTGAATTCATGGTATTCACACCACTGCTCGAATTTTTTAAGTATGGATTTATATAATTTTTTCTTTATTAAAAAATACAATGAGAATTCATCTTCACCAATTTCGTAACCTCGTATTTATAGTTTCCTTCACCCATAATCGCCTCAATTTCATAAACTAGTTGAGGCATAAATCCATCGGGCCTGCATCGACAACTCTTTCAAACATCCTTAAATCTCTTGTTTCCCTTGCTTGATCCATTCCGATAAATTCCTTCCCCAGGAATGTGTGCTCTTGAATTTTCGGATCAAAGGTAAAGCAGTGGTAAATGAAATCTTCACTTTCAAGATGTTCTATATACCATTTATCTTCCATTTTGATGACCTGTAAAACATTTTCAAAAATATTTTTTTATCTTGTCAAGCCAAATTAATAAGACTCAAATTAATTCTCTCCATCCAAAAAGAAAAATTTATTCATTTTTCATATGAATAAAATGAACAGATTATCAGCCATAAACTCAAGGGAAGAAATACCTTACGAATACAGGGATACTCCGGTCGCGCTGCTGCTCGAATACCATAACCTTAAGCGTGAGCCTGACGTATATTCGCAGGCATGCATTCTCATCGGCATGTGCATGGATAATAGAAAGCATCTGCGTATACCTGATAACTTCGCTTTCATAATCAGGACCGGGGGTGCCAACCTTAGATACAGTGAATTCAAAGTTTCATATGCAATAGCTATCGGGAAAGTCCGGCACATTGCTCTAATCGGGCACAACAACTGCGGGATGGTCAATCTTCACTCCCGCAGGGAACAGTTTATTAATGGCCTGGTTGAGCAAGCTGGATGGGTAAAAGAATGGGCAGAAGAACATTTCATGCATTTTGCCCCGATGTTTGAAATAGGAAATGAACTGGATTTTGTTTTAAGTGAATCAAAACGCCTCCGCCTTCGGTACCCGAAGATTCAAATTGCACCTATGATGTATTTGGTGGAGGATAATAGGCTGTATTTAGTAAATGAAAAATAAAAAGATTAAGGATTGTAATCTGTAAAAAAAAGTATTTAATTTTGGATAAACAATAATATGTCAGAGGCTTGGTGATTTCAATAAGATCCGTGTATAAAAATTATTCCCTTCCATTTTCCTTTCGTTTTAAACAAAACGACTTTCATTCCAAATTATTCATGAAAATAATAAATGAATTTAACTCTTAAAAAGGTATACAACTATGCACGAACCTCAAGAAGACAAAAAACCGGCAGGCCTGCCCTCAAATGCTTACAAAGAATTAAATCCCGGTGAAGAATACACTCCTGTAATGCCGCCGGATAAAGCTCCGCGCGAAATAAGCTTTTATTCTGTAGGGTGGGGATTATTAATGGCTGTGCTCTTCTCGGCTGCGGCAGCATATCTCGGATTAAAAATCGGGCAGGTTTTTGAAGCTGCAATTCCAATTGCCATTATAGCCGTAGGATTGGCGGCAGCTACAAGAAGGAAGAATGCGTTAGGCGAAAATGTAATTATTCAATCAATAGGATCTAATTCCGGATTAATTGTAGCCGGAGCAATATTTACAATTCCGGCTTTATACATTTTAAATCTAAATGTTGAATTCTAT
>JBLNGL010000040.1:0-2718 GCA_050264735.1 Ignavibacteria bacterium
TGATTCAACCGTAAAAGATTCATGTCTCCATATAGAAATAAAAAACACGGGGAGTATTAAGGATGAGGATTTAAAAAACTCAAAAGGTTTTGGAATTAACAATACCAAACACCGCTTGAACCTGATTTACGGAGAAGATGCATCCTTCAGCATTAAATGTAAAGAGAAGGATCAGGTGCTTGCGGAAATAGTAATCCCAACCGGAGGTATAAAAAATGAAAGCTTTAATCGTTGATGATGAAAGATTAGCACGCGTCGAACTGAGGCGTCTGCTGACGCCATTTAAAGAAATCAATATTGTCGGGGAGGCCGTCAATACCGAAGATGCCCTAGAAAAAATCAGCAAGTTAAACCCGGAATTAATATTTCTCGATATCCAGATGCCGGGGAAAAACGGCTTCGAACTTCTGGAAGAATTAGACAGCGTACCCACTGTAGTTTTTACAACAGCTTACGATGAGTATGCTCTAAAAGCATTTGAATATAACGCAATGGATTACCTGCTCAAGCCAATCGAACCGAAACGCCTGGAAGAGACAATCAAAAAGCTGGTGGAAAAAAACCGGAAGGATCATGTATTTAAAAGCGAAAAGCAGACGCTTACAGAAAATGATCAGATTTTTGTTAAGGATGGAGAGCGCTGCTGGTTTGTAAAACTTTCGTCAATCCGCTTGTTTGAATCGGAAGGAAATTATGTACGTTTATATTTTGACGATGTTAAACCCTTAATTCTCAGAACGTTGAATTATCTGGACGAAAGACTTGACAACAAAACTTTTTTCAGAGCAAACAGAAAGCATATCGTAAATTTAAAATATATCGATAAGGTTGAACAATGGCTGAACGGCGGTCTGCTCGTAAAGATGAAAGACGGATCAAAAATTGAAGTATCGAGAAGGCAGTCGGTAAAATTTAAAGATATGATGAGTTTATGAATGGAGAAATGGAATAGTGGAGTGATAGAGTATTGGAGTGATAGAGTATTGGAGTAATGGAGTATTGGAGTGATGGAATATTGGAATTGGAGTAGCGGAATCCTATTTAGTTTAAAATTTCCCAGGCAACGCCGAATCTTATGCTTGTTGCGGGCATAGGATAATAGGGAACAATATAATAATTTTCATCCAGCAGGTTTTCCCAGGCAAAATATGCGATTGCCGATTTTTGAATTTCACCGGCTATAGTAAAATCAATTCTTGAAGATGGATTTATTTCTATAGACTGAAAATTATTTACAAAAAAGTTATACCTCCCGAAATAATAAACATTAAATCCTGTTTTTAGTTTTAAGCTTGAATCAAACAGATCATTTTTATAAAATATTCCGCCCCTGAATTGGAATTCGTTAGGCTCTCCATCATTATGCAAATAATAATAAGATTGGAATTCTAGACCTATCTTCCAGAGGTTAATATCACCATTGAATCCAAATCCCCATAATGATAATTCTTTTTTATTGTTCAGTTCCGAATATGTAGTAATAAATTCTGCTTCTCTTTTAAATATTCTGACATCAAGGAGTGAATTAAAGCCGTTAAATTTAGCTCCGAATTCCATTGTTTTAACTCTATCCAAGCCTAAAAGGATTTCAAATTCAGAATATCCCAAATAAAAACTATAATTTGAATTAATTTTGAAGAATAAATCCAGACCGCCTCCATTTAGATCCCAGAACTCTCTACTATTATATTTATAGAAAAGCGACAAGACAAAATTACTGTCAAACGAAACAATGGAGATTAGGGGAGAAACAGAGAAAATATTGTTGTAGTAAGAATTTTCTGAGTGGAAAGGAACTGAATCATATTGGATTCTATCTTTAATAATAAAATCCTGATGCTCGTAACTTAAGTTCAATTGCAAACTCAAATTTCCCCGTGTATAACTTTCCTTTATAATTCCTCCAAAAACTTTACTTTTTGAGGTGCCATTTAAAAGATTAACACCATATTGAAGATAAACACCATATTGATAATTTTCTAAATCATTCAATTCGTTCAGATAAAATTTATAATAAAGATTGAGATCGGTTTTTAAATATTCATTTGGATCCCAAAGCATCCGTAAATTAAAGTGATGCTGGAAATTTTTTTGCAGTGCATTAGGCTGCACAACGGGGGCCAGGTTTTCACTGTAAAGAATGCTGTCTACATTTGAGGTAATCCGCCGGATACTGTCCACATCAACTCCGCCGTTGATTCCTGTTTCGGAATGGAGAAAGCTGTAGCCGCCGGCTAAATTAAGTTTATTGGATAAAAAATATTTTAATTTAGCGCTTGCCTGCCAGATGCTGAAGCTGCTGTTATCGTAACTTTCGTCGACAATCCTGTTTGATATATCCGTATAAAAATTTAATTTCTTAAACAGCATAGTGCTGAATATTCCGTCAAACATTGCTTCACCGGATGGACCTTCATAATATTTTACTCTTGTATATGGAACTGCAGGAAGAAAATCTTTTGTTATAAAATTAACACTAACCAAATTATTGATGGGGCTATATAAAAATCCCCTGGGTGCAGGTATTATTTCAATTGAATCTACCGACTCAGATTGAATATTATTCAGATCTAAGGAATTTGAATACCTGTCATTAAATAATGGACCCTGCTGCCTGCCGTTAAATAACACACCGTCCTGCAAGTAGCTGATTGTATTAAAACCGGTTCCGTAAATCAGCACCTCATTGGGCTGTCCTATAAAACCTTGATCCAGAAT
>JBLNGL010000041.1:0-5155 GCA_050264735.1 Ignavibacteria bacterium
GAAACAGATCCGAACGGGAATGGGATCTACGGAGAAACCGGCGAAGATGTTCCCGGAATACCTGCAGCCTCCCAAACTGTTTTTATAGCATATGATGATGCTCTATCTGCTACATTATACCAATGCCCTCCGATTGGATTGGAAGTTCGTGAAACATATTGGTCCTATGCGTATACGGGAGCTCTTGCAAATGTTATTTATAAAAAAGTTGATTTGATCTATGTAGGGACTCCGAGAACCTCGCCTAACGCAACTATAAACGACTTCTATTTTGTTCAGTGGTGTGACCCTGATGTTGGAACTTCATCGGATGATTTCATGGGCTGCGATACTTCATTGAATATGGGTTATGCTTATAACTCAAGGCCTGAAGATGCAACTTATAATGGTATTGGATTAGCCCCTGCTGCTATAGGTTATGATTATCTGCAGGGAGTTTCCCAATTTACAGGGAACCCAAATGACAGCGCAATTTTCAACCTTCAATGGCGAAAAGGATACAGATATGTAAATGCTAAACCTATGAGCTCTGCAATATATTATGCTGCCGGCGGTGATTGGGGCGATCCTGATTATAATTACCAGGGTGCATTGGAATATTATAATTATATGCAGGGATTAAAACCTGACGGAACGCCATTTCCGGATGGAGTGAGGGATGAAATTCCGGGTGTTGGCACTTATCTTTTAGCAGGTGATCCGGTCGCCGGAACTGGAAAGCTTGACGGACCACCTAATAGTGCGCCGGGTGATAGAAGGCTCCTGGTTATTAATGGTCCGATCAATGTAAGTTTAGGTGATACAGCTCAAGTGGTAATAGCGTTAGTAGGCGGTTTGGGAGGATCCGATAATTTAGCAAATGTTACGAATATGAAGAAGAATGATGCGACAGCTCAAATAGTATTTGATCAGCTTTTCAAATTACCTACAATGCCTCCCCCGGATGTAACTGTTGCACAGCTTGATAATAAAATAATACTTGATTGGGGATCAAATGCTGCCCTGGCTTCAAAAATCGAAAACTTCTCGGACCAGGGATATAATTTTGAAGGTTATGAAGTTTATCAATTAAAAACTTCTTCTTCCAGCATAACCAATCCTGATGAATCAGCGAGACTTGCTACATTTGATTTGGTAAACGGCATAAAAACTATTCTGGATACTGTTGAAGAAGCCGGTGTCCTTTTACCTGTAATTACCGCAGAAGGAACCGACAGAGGAGTTCAGCGTTATCTGGAAATAACAAGGAATTTCTTCAGAGGCAATCAGCCTTTAAAAAACGGTCAGGAATATTATTTTGCAGTAGTTCCTTATGCCTTCCGTCCTGATCCTCTGCTCCCGTTCCACGCATTGCGATCTGCTGTTGTTACAAAAGTTGGTGTCCCTCAGTCTCCAAATCCCGGTACACGATATTCGTCCATTTCCGGTGATACTATTGAAACAACTCATGCCACCGGCGGGAGTGATGGAAGCGTAACTGCAATCGTTGTAGATCCCACACGTGTTACAGGCAATGATTACAGGGTTAACTTTACAGATAATGCGGGAGCAGTCACATGGTCTGTAACTAACACAACTACTGGAAATGTCGGCGCTTCCGATCAGACAAACCAAAGCGGCGACGAAACTTATCCTATTGTGGATGGGGTTATGGTTAAAGTGCTGGGCCCGCTGCCGGACTTCAAAGACTTCCTGGGAGTCTCCAATGCTGCCGGACCTCACGAGCCTACTTATGCTTCATTTACATTTAATAACAGCGGATTCCCTTCATCATTCCCTGTTGAACCGCCTACTGATAGACCGACTCCTAATCCCGCAGGCGAATCATGGGGAATTCAAACGGGAAATGTTGATGATGCAAGCTTTAATTATGAATGGTTTAAATCCAGAGTTTTAAGAGGCGATAACGGTTCAAGATTAACTCCATTTGATTTTGAATTAAGATTCACCGCAGCAGGCGGTAAAGCCTACTTAGCCTTTACAAACGAAGCAAATGTAGATGTTCCCTTTGAAATCTGGAACATCGGCATTGCCACACCGGATGATCCAAGCGATGATTATAGAATGATTCCTGGTGTGCTGGATAATTTGGAAAATAATGTCTTTGACCTGGACGGTACCGATAGTCCTATTTCCGGCGGTGATAATGATCCTGAAACAGACTGGATTTACTGGTATAATCCGGTAAATACTGCTGCAGGTACAGCCGGATATGATGCCTATGTAAATGCTCTTGCTGCAGGCGATACTGCAGGTGCATTAGACCAAATAGGAGATGAAGTAATGGCAAGAATGGTTTTGGTTAATTTCAACGGAGGCAGCATCAGCGATCCGGCCTTCCCGGCAAACCTTGGTGAAATTATTCCTCCGACCGGAACTACATTTCGCTTTATCAGCACTAAACCTAATACGCCGAATGATGCATTTACATATACTGCACCTGGTACTTCAACCAGTGCTGATTTGGCAAAAGAAGATGTTGAACGAATTAATGTTTTCCCGAATCCATATTATGGAACCCATTACAGGGAAACCTCGAGAGATGCTAAATACGTAACCTTCAGCCATTTACCCAGCAAAGCTACGATCAGGATCTTCGATTTGGCGGGCGTAATGGTAAGAACCTTGCAGCATAATAATTCTAATCCCGCAACATCTCAACGCACTACCTGGGACCTTAAGAATAATGATAACTATCCTGTAGCAAGCGGTATATACATAGTACATGTTGATATGCCGGACTTAGGTGTTACCAAGGTATTGAAACTAGCGGTTATACAGGAACAACAGATACTGAAAGTATATTGATATCGAAAAGGAGTCCCGGTTTTTCCGGGACTCTTATAAAAAATTAAATATTATCGGAGGAAATTATGATTCACTTTAACAGATTATTTTTGATCCCCTTGGTTTTAATCTGCTTTGTCGTTGAGGCGTTTGGCGGTGGACAGAACCGTGCCGGAACATCTGCTGCACCTGAATTAAGGATTCCCGTCGGAAGCAGGTTTATTGCAATGGGCGGAGCAGATGTGGCACTTGTTTCAGGATTGGAAGCTATATACTGGAATCCCGCCGGGCTAAGTGTCGGCGGCGTTGACGTAGGCGCTATGTTTTCCTACAGACAGTATATTGCGGATATGAGCATGAGCTTTGCGGCAGTTAGCGGAAATTTCGGAGAATTCGGTACACTTGGTGTATCTTTCAGGGATTTAAGCATCGGCGATATAAATGTTACTACCCTGGATGCACCTGATGGAACAGGCGAAATTATAAGTCCGACTTTTTTTGTATTGGGATTGACCTATTCCAAAACATTGAGCGACCGTATCTCCATTGGTGCAAATGTAAATTTAATCAGTGAAAGCTGGACAGGTGCAAGCGCCACCGGATTCGGCCTTGACTTCGGTGTTCAATATAGAAATCTTTTTGAACTAACCGGACTGTCGATAGGCGTTGCAGTAAAGAACCTTGGATCAACAATGAAATATGACGGTACGGCATTATGGGTTCAGGGTAATGAGACATCGGAAAATAGGGATGTAACCTTCTATCAGATCGGGGCTCAGGATGCGGAACTGCCTTCTGAAATCTCCCTTGGTGTTTCCTATATAAGAAATATTGATGAAGAGAATTCGTTGACAATTGCCGGTACTTTTGTAAATAATAATTATACTTTTGATGATTACAGAGCCGGCTTGGAATATTCGTATAAAGAAATTTTCTTCATACGCGGAGGTTATCTTTTCTCTCCTACATCCAGTGACGATATACCTAATATTTTCCAGGATTATTCTCTGGGTGTCGGTATAAATTTCATGGAATTTACCGATCTCAATGTCTCTCTTGATTATGCATATCTGCCTGTTAAATATTTTGATGCAAATAATATCTTCTCAATCAAGATGGGATTTTAAGTGAGATAAACATTGGATCTTATGTTGTGCGGCTGCCTGAAATACTGCAGCCGCATTTTTTATTTTAAAATAACCGGCCGATGCATTTAAAAAAACCGATTTTCCGTTTAATCCTGATTTTAATTCCGTTTCTCTTCCTGTTATTAATTGAGCTGATATTGAGGTTAACAGATTACGGTGATGATCTAAGTGTAGTTGCGGTAGTTGAAAGGGGCGGAGAGCAATACTACACCATGAACCAGCTGGCCGGAAAGCGGTATTTTGATAAAAACCGGCTCTACTACAGAAAAGGTTCGCACGATTTTTTCCAGGTTGAAAAACAGCCGAACACTTTAAGAGTATTCTGTTTCGGTGAATCAACAACTGCCGGTTTCCCTTATGAGTATAATGCCGTCCCGGCGGAGTTCCTGCGGACTTGGTTAATAAATGCCTTGCCCGGTAAAAATATTGAAGTAATTAATACTGCAATAGCTGCTACAAACAGTTATACCGTTTCGGAATTTGCCTCGGAGCTTGCAAAGTATCAGCCTGATCTTTATGTAATTTATATGGGGCAGAATGAATTCTATGGGGCATTCGGAGTTGCCTCAACTGTATCTATCGGAAAGAATCGGCTGATTATAAAAACTTACCTTTGGCTCCAGCAGTTCAAAGCTTTTCTCCTTCTTAAAGACTTCATTGCTTCGGTTTCAAGCTTATTTAAAAAATCCGGAGAGGGGGAGGAGAAATTATTGATGGAGCAAATGGCTGCGGATAATTCGATTAAATTAAACAGTGATGATTATAATACCGCAAAGGAAACCTTTAAAAAAAATTATGAAGAGATAATTAAGACAGCAGAACAAAATAATATACCCGTTTTGATATCCACTCTTGTTACCAATGAGAAAGACCTGCCGCCGTTCGTTTCTATTTATTCCGATAACTTGAGTCATGAGCAGAAAAAAGAGAGACAAAATTATTACAGCCTGGGAATTAAAGCCAAGCACGGCAATGATTTCAATGTTGCGGCAGAATATTTCAGGCGGGCGCTTTCGGTTGACTCAATGCCTGCAAATATTCATTATGCGCTCGCAGAATGTTATGATATATTGGGAAACCAGGAGAAAGCTGAAAAAGAATTTATTACGGCTAAAGATCTTGACGGCTTAAGATTCAGAGCACCTTCCGATTTCAATTTGATAATCAAGAATCTGGCACAAAATTATAAAATTCCATTGGCAGATGAAGATAAGGCATTC
>JBLNGL010000042.1:0-3509 GCA_050264735.1 Ignavibacteria bacterium
GATAAATGAAAATGAAAAGGATTTCGGGAGGCTGAATTTCTTAATCTCTTCCTCAGAACGTACATCTATTACCTGCAAATCCAAATCTTTTTTGATAAGACGATAAGCTAATTCATCAGCAGTCATAGCTTTTAAATCATAAGAATTCACGAAATTTGCATCTGCAATTTCCCGCATATATTCATCTTTTATATCCGGAAGAAAAAAAGCGGAGAATCCCAAGAAAAATGCAATACAAGTTAAACCGGCATACAATTTAAAAGGCTTAAATTCCGGATTAGATTTGCCGTTTACTTTATTCTCCACAAGGGTAGTCATCCAGAATGCTCCAATGGCTACGGCTGTAAGTAAAAATGCAAACAAGCCTTGAGAGATTCCGAGCGTTTCAAACAATCTCGGGTATCCCCAAAATTCTGCTTTGTAGAAATTTTCGAATGAAGGGTATCCTTCGGCAAAAATAAAGACGCCGATAAATGAACCGGCAATAAAAAACATTGCATCAATCTTGCCGATAGCGGCTGCACAAAAACTCGTTCCCGGGCAGAATCCCCCGATTACAAATCCCAATCCCATTATAAATCCGCCTGCTAATGCAGACCAGAGAAATGTAGGATTAATGTAAATAAGATTAATATCCAGCAATCCGAAATGGCCTAGCATTATTACTCCGAGCATTGCAGTAACGCCTGCTGTAAAAAATACACGGAGCACAGTAAAATCATATCCATAAAATAAACCGACTAGTTTTTTAGAGGTTGAAAAGCCCGCTTGTTCAAGAATAAACCCGAATGCAATCCCAATGAACAGGGCAGCAATAAAATTCAATTCATTTCCGATAATATCAGGAACTAATGGTCCCATTTAAGTGATCCTTTCTTACAACGGTTGAAGGTATATGGTATAGAGGTATGCATACCTTGTTCCGGTTTAAATCCAAAGCTTTCTGAAAAAGTAAGCAAACATATAAGCTCCGCCGAAGATAGCCGCCATCGTTAAAATTCCTCCTGTAGAAATAACAGCCATCCCGCTTAATGCGGCACCGCTCGTGCAGCCTCTTCCAAGCTGTGCACCGAATCCGAAGAATAAGCCGCCGAATACCGCAGCAATTATTCTGGTCCGTGCCTGAATTTTCGGCGAATGTTCGAGTGTAAATCTTAATCTGCCGGATATTAATCCTGAGATGAATGCGCCCATAAGAACTCCGGCAACTTCGAATACCAGCCAGTTCTTTAAAGGATTATTTTGATGTTCATCCAGGTATTCTTTATAAAATTTTGATTCTTGTGTATGAACCGGGGCTACGGTTTTTGCCGCTGCAACTAAGCCGCTTTTAACTGCTCCGCTTGCTCCAAGACCTCTGCCTGTAACATAGATCGTTGCTAGTAGAAGAAGTCCTAAAAAAAATCCTGCAAGGTAGGGGTTCATGTATTTCGTTGAATTCATTTAAATTCTTCCATCATAGATTTTAATTATATTTCAAGTATTAAATGTTATATACGCTTGCTAATCCAGGAGTAAGAAAAAGTGTAAGATTAAGATTATTCATGATCCAAACAGAAAAATATTTCAATTGTCCGTGCTTTTTTCCTGATCTTGAACTTGAACTTGCTCTTGAACTTGAACTTGCTCTTGAACCTGTTCTTGATCTTGAACCTGCTCTTCCTCTACTTCTTCATACCCAGTAATCATCGCCTTCAAATTTGAAGTTAGGGTTCTGCCGGTTGTTATCAAATAAAGATGAGCGATAATAAATGCTGTTAAGAGAAAAGCACCGAGAGTATGCAGCAGTGCAATCGGTTCAATTGATTCTATATTTAAAACTTTGATATTTCCTCTTTGAGGATATCTATAAAACATGTATAATAGTCCGGACGCAACCATTATAGGAATTACGAGCAGTTTTAAGCCGAGATAAACAAATCTTTGCAGTGGATTAAGCTTACTTAAGACGGTTCTTTTTGTCGGGTGAGGAGCATTCCGGAAGATCCCCGCCAAATAAAAATCAACTTGAGCCTTTATATTTTTTAAAGTCGGAAGATATTGTTTCCATTCGCCTGTAGTGAAATGCCAGAAGATTGCAAATATGATTAGAGTAATAAAAGAATATGCTGCGATATTGTGATATGCAGCTGCGTTTTGGTATCCAAAAAATGAAATAGATCCGTGTATTTCAAACCCTGTAAACGCTAAAAAGAAAATCAGGATTGCCTGCGTCCAGTGCCAGAAACGTTCAAATGATTTATAAATATACACCTGGTTAATTTGTTTGGAATTATTAAACATTTGCACCCTCTTTCTTTTTCCTTTTGGAAGAGACGAATCTGATAGTACCATGCATAAAAACGCCGGCGATTGTAAAAATGATGATTGAAACGCCGATAATTTCTACAGCAGTAGAATAATCTCTCCCGGGCATGTAAAAATCTTTTAAGCCGGCTAATCGGCTGTTCTCACGGGTATGACATTCGGTGCAGCTTACACTTAACTCTTTCGAAGAAACCATGTGATTTACCGGCCAGTACATTTCTGTTTTCAAAAAAGATATATTTCCGCTGAACGGAAGATTTACCTCTTTCATTCCTGCTTCTGAGGCTCTTTTCCAATCAAAGTCTTTCCAGAAAGCTCCTTCACCTTTCTTATCTGCAAATAATTTCGGCTGGATTAAGAATTTATTTATAGGATCAAACGGCTGGATTGCCCGGTGAATTTTTACCGGAATGATTTTGGAATTTAAATCCTTATATGATCCATTAAGTGTATTTATTTTTAACGGAAAGGTTGTATCTGCTATAACATCTCCGAGCAAATAATGATCTGCCGTCCCATTGAACCAGATATATTCCGGACGAAGATTTTTTCCCCATTTAAAACTTCCCTTGATCGATAAATAAATATGATTTCCTTCGGCATCATCTTCTTCATACGGTACGCCATTCTTCAGCCTGCCGGCGGTAGACCAATCCCAATCTGTCTTTGTTGCATTCAATTTAGCATAAACAGGTATATGGCATGTCTGGCATGCGACTTTAACCGTATGCTCGTTTAAAATATTTTCATCATGCGGATTTTGAGTATGGCATTGTTCGCATGTTGCGCGGTTTTGATTCATTGAAGAGAGTGAATACATTTTACCGGAAATATTATGATCCTCGGTTTTATGGCAGTCAACGCATTGAAGGTTTGCATCTTCGGCCGCCATATGAACGTCAATATCTTTTGCAGGTTCGAACATTGCCGATTCGAGGTCGCCGTGTTTTACATTATTCCCGCCTCCGCCGAAGAAGTGGCAAACGCCGCAATTTGACCGCCTGGGTTTACCGACATTTTGTGAAATGTAGTTTAAATCTACTTTCGGATCCGGAAGCCCGGCTAGTTCATTTCCTTTAGTATAAGTTTCCGTGTTATCATGGCAAACCAGGCAGTCTATATTTTGCGGATCGGTAAAGCTGAACATTTTACTTGTCATGGCGTATCCGATATGGCATTTAGCGCAGGTTTGTTCATTCCCC
>JBLNGL010000043.1:0-6194 GCA_050264735.1 Ignavibacteria bacterium
ATTTTAATTACGAACTTTTAAAATAATGATAAAAAAGATGGTGCAAAAGATGGATTCGATTAACTGCTAAGTAATCCGGGTGAAAAATAACCGGTTTAACCGCAGTATCCGGAAAAAATTAATTCGTTCTTTTTACAGGTACTTTAACCTTATGCTCCCCGGCGTTTTTGAAAAAAAGTGTAAATTCATATTCCGAACCTTCTTTTAAATCCTGTTTCAATCTGATCAGCATTACATGATACCGGCCCGGTTTAAACCTGAATGTTGATTTTCCTTTTATAACTACACTCTCAACTTTGCGCATCCCCGTCTTGTCCCCATTTTGATATGTCTCATGAATTTCCACCAGCTTGGCGATATCCGATTCAACTTTATATAAAGCTGCAGGATCATCCGTATTGTTTCTTAGATCAAAGTAAAGTGCACTGTTCATTCCTTTAGACGAAGGTCTGATCCAGGCATTTTCGATCTGCAGCTTCTCTTCCTGAATTAATAAAAGAGACATAATAAAAATCAGCAGATACATTTATCCTCCTTTGCCGAATTAAGAATTTCCGGTTCATAAATGTTTTATGTCCTCTGTAATTTCATTTATATCGATATGACTTCCCGGATATTCTTTTCTAATTCTTCCTTCCTGGTCAATTAAAATGATTCTATCTGTATGAACAAAAAAATAGATTGGTTCCCCATCATCCGTGTAGGATGTATCTTCTGCAAATGCCGCTACATTTACTCTTTTTAAAATTGATTTAATCTGGTCTGCCTCTCCGGTTAAAAATTGAAAATTATGCAAATCCAATTCCCTGATTTCAGCATATTGTTTAAGCACAGAAGGCTTGTCCCTAACAGGATCAAAGGATAATCCTGCAAACTCAACATTTGTTATCCCATCATCTATTATTTTCTGCTGTATTAATCTCAGCTTGTTTGTTGTAATCGGACAAACATCCGGGCAGTTTGTAAAGATAAATGCCATAACAACAATTTTATTTTTAAAATCATCAGGGAAAATCACCTTGCTGCTGTCCTGATTTAATAAAGAATAAGATTTGATGAACTCTTTCTTTTTAGGGAACCTGCTTTCGCAGCCGGTAAAAGAGAGCAGTGTGAGTAAAAGAAGAAAAAGTAGAAAAATTAAATTCCGGTAAAAATTGTAAAACACTTTAAAATTGGGAAGTGAATAAAACTACTCAGTAAAAGTATTGCACAACAGGCTTAAACACAAACGGACAATGTACAACCGATTTGATCTTAAATATTTGCAGTTATCATTATATAAGACCAGAAGCCGACATCGGCACCTTTCGGAGAGAATATTAACCTCATTAATTCACCGGGAATGAATGCGGAGCCGCCCCAGGTAATAGTTGTCCCTTTTATAAAATTATATTTAACAGTTAAATCAATTTCCTGACCGAAAACAGATTCTTCTGTCCCTGCAGGATTTTCAATTGTTGTAATAACTGCTTTAGTATTAGAAACGAAGTGATGAATATCTAGAAATCCGCTGAATTTTGATTCAACAGGAGTAATAGAGGAAAATAAATAAAAATCATTTAATCCATGTGCCAAAGTATTTAAGGGAATATTAATAAAGTAATCCATATACCCATAAAATTTATGGTTAGTTCCGAATGCCGGGGAAAAATGATTGAACTCCCCGGAATTAAAGGATTCATTATCCGAACCTGATATTAAATCTGCACCGGCACCAATTTTAAAGATGCCTGGATTATAGGAAGCCTGAAGTGAAATTAAATATGCAGAAACGTTCCATGAAAATAATTTACCGAATTGGTAAGCACCTTCCACCGTTGTAGAAAAAAATCCATAAGTTCCGAAGTGATTAAAACCCAATGTGGGACGATCCAGCATAATATTATTTGAACCTTCGTCTTTCTCTCTATTAATTTCATAATAACCAAATAGATCAAGCTGATGTCCCGGCGCTATATTCATTGATTCCCATAATCCATAAACACTATAACTTGATGTGGATTCCGAAGAAGAATCAGGATAAGCTGAGGGAATTGCGTTACCGATGTATGCCGCTGATTCAGTGTGAGTGAGTGCAAATAAATCTAATTTAAATCCGGGATAAAACTGAAATCTCACACCATCCCAGGCCCTGCCGATATAATGCCAGCCAACCGCACCTAAAAATCTTTCGGTGCCGTAAGCAACCTCAAATCTGCCTGCTTGAACATCAAAGTCCCAATCAAATAGTTGTTTGAGAACTACATATCCCTGGTGAAGATCTATATTGTCGATTGATGCCAATGTATTCCCCTCTTCACCGAATACTCTCGAATCCTGGATCTGTACAAAAAAATTGATCTTATCCATGAAAGTTTTTTCAACCCCGACTCTTGTCCTTAAGCTGGCAAAAGTTAACGGATGAGTGCTATTTGAAAAATCCCTTCCATCAAGTTCACTTCTTAATTGAACCTGACCAGAAATTTTCCAGTCATCTTGTGAAAAAAGAATATTTGATGACAAAAAAATAAATGCAAAGGTATAAATTAAAACTTCTTTCATTTATCTCCCTTTAAAATTTAAAGTAAAACTTTCAGCTCATTCTCCTTCTATCTTCTATACTCCTGTCTTTTGTCTCCTTACTTTCTCCATACTCTCTACCATACTGCTTACTTATATTTCTTTTCCCTTTCCTCAGCTTGTTTATCCCATTCCGGTACTTTTTCTTTCCAGAATTGCACTTTTTCTTTTGTGAACTTTACAATATCGAATCCAAGATAAGATTGCGCTTCAGCTTTAGTTGATAAATCGGGCATTGTAATTGGAAGCTTAACTCCATGTTTGGTTAAAATGGCAGCCAACAATCCTCTCGCTTCTTCCGATTTCTGAATTGAAGTAGCCAATATTCTTGCGCACTCAATCGGAGCATGAAAACTTGCACCATGACTTGCTGCAACAAAGTCCCATCTCCATTGTGCATGCCTGATTAAAGTCATTACTTCTTTCATTTCGTCCTCAGCTGCACCATTATCCCAAGCCGTTTTTGCTTCAATATGCGCTTTAACCAGAATTTCTTCCGCTGTTCCGGTTAATTGTCTTATTTTATCCTGCCGGTCGTAAATATTTTTTAACAGCACTTGTTCATCCTGCCGGTGACAAACCTGGCATGCCGAAGAAATATACATTAAGGGACTTACTATTTGATGATTGGTAAACTTAACTCCACCCTCAGATTTATAAGGCATATGGCAATCGACGCAGCTTACCCCTCTCTCGGAATGGATTCCGAACTGTGCAATCTCCCAGTCAGGATGCTGTGCTTTTAAAATTGGTGTTTTGCTAAGATAATGAACAAAATCAACATGCTCGACGCTGTCATAATATGCTTCTATTTTTTCTACTGTAATCCCGTCATCCCAGGGAAATGTTAAATATTTATCTTCCTTGCCTTTGAAATAATATTCCACATGGCACTGTGCGCATACAAGAGATCGCATTTCCTGATGAGAAAGTTTTCTAACATTTTTACCTTGTCTTTCAAGAGCTTCAAGTAAAGCCGGACGTGTAATGGTCAGGTTCAATGTTTTGGGATCGTGACAGTCTGCGCAGCCGATAGGGTTTTTAATTTCAGGTCCAAGATCAGCCCATGTTTTTTTATAAAATTCTGCAGTACCGATTTTATTCATTACACGCGGTACATCGGGACTTTTGCAGGTCCAGCAGGTTGCAGGCTGCGGCTGACCGGTTCTAAGCGAATTCCGGACATCCTCAATTGCATGCAGATGACCTCTTCCCTGGTTATATCCCTTGGCAAAAGCATAACCAGCCCAAAGAATGACGAGATTCGGATATCTTTCCAGCATATCAATAGATGAATTTCCCCCGTATTTTGTTGCAAAAGTTGTATCAATAGTATGCCGGTATGTTTCCCATTCGCGCGGAAACGCATCTCCCCATACTTCATTCCGCGGTTCGAATTCTTTTATAGGTTTTGAAGCATTGAAAAGGAACCGTGTTTCGGCTCTTCGCTCAACAATAGAAGCACCGAATACTCCGATTAAAAAAACAATTACCAATGTTGATAGAAATAAAACCCAGCCGACCCAGGGTTTTTCCGAAATAATATCTTTTAACCTTCTCATTTAATAATCCCTCTTTATTTTGGATTGCTTAAATCTTGAAGCCATTCCGGTACTGCAGATTCTAATACAGGAACTCTAGCATAAGGGTAAGCAGAAAGACTTTTCACTCTTCCGTGAGGTGTTTCCCTATGGCAGTCCCAGCAGAATCTTCCGATTCCTGCATCCCGTTCTTCAAGATCAATTGTTTTACTTAGGTAAGTTCTATGCAGCTGATTTTCATGGCACCGCATGCAGTTTAGCTGTACTACATTTGCACCGGCTTCTTTTATTTGAATCACCTGCGGTTCAAGTCTGAATGTAAACATGAAAGAGTGTCTTAAGCCGTCGCCGGCTTTAAAGGCATACTTGCTTATTGGATTGCTGTGAGGTACATGGCAATCGTTGCAAGCTGCAACTCTGGCATGACTGCTCCTCTGCCATGATGCATACTCTGTGGTCATTACATGGCAGTTAATGCAGGCACGCGGGTCATCGGATAGGTATGAAAAAGCATTAGAAATTCTAAGGATCAATAAAAAAAGCCCGGTTATAACGGCGGAGGCAATGATAACTGGTACCCTCCAATTTTTCGGAGGAAGAATTGAACTGATGATCTTTTTCATAAAGGAGCAGATGAAACAGGAAAATAGATTTTTAGTTAGACTAAATTAATTTTTTTCAGGGAAAAAACAAGAAGCAACTCTATATAAATCAAAACGTTCAAACATTCAGGCCATTAATTATTTCATAAGAAAATTTTATCCTCTAATAAAATGGATTTTGGAAACAAGATATTATTTTCCAGATGAACGTGCTGATGAAGATCTTCTTCAAATTCTTGTAACTCCTGATAACAGACTTTATAAGTATTGCATGCATCATCGGGTGGAGTATAATTATCGGATAAATCCCTTATTCCGGACAATTCATCTCCGGCGTTTTGATGCTCTATCTCCATCATCTTTATAGGATTTTTTACCGTACCGAAGAAAGGCCTTTCTGCTGAAGATTTATTCTGCTCTGCTTTAGAAAGATATTTTATAAATGGAAAAAGCATTTGTTCTTCTTTCATCATGTGCTGCTTTAAATCTTTATAAACAACTGAAAAGTGTTTTGCTATTGCAATAGTTTCAGGGTGATTTTCACCATGAACCGAGGCAACTTTCTGTGTATGCGCAGATATAACAGGTATCATTTTTCTTATATAGTTATGATGCTTGTTAACTATATAATCGGTGAGGATGCTCAAATCCCATTCATTAAAATTAAAATGGTGAGTCTGTCCATTCCCATTTAAACTCTTTAAATCCGCAAGGATCTCGTCTTTATTAAGGCCTTTTTCATTGCAGGCATCAGGAATAAGTTTATTTCCTCTGCAGCAGAAATCCAGACCGTATCTTTCAAACACTTCTGCAGCCTTGTAATTTTTCGTTACAATTTCAGATAATGTAAGAGAAGAAAGTTCTTCGCTGTTAATATTATTCATTTCGTGCATAATCACTCCTATTATAATTTACTTTTGAGCCAGTAAAACCTTAGTTGATTCAGATATATCCTGGTTTAAACCAACCTGCTGATGGATTATCTCTCCTTCCTTATTCAGGAATGTTATCAAATTAGAATGAGAGAAATCTCCTTTATTGTCCTTTTTATATTTAAATCCGATCAAAGCTGCTAACTCCATAATCTCATCGGAATTTCCGGTAAGCAGGGTCCATCTTTTTGTATCAAGATTTTTTTCTTGTGCAAATTTTGCCAGCTTTTGAGGTATGTCCGTTTCAGGATCTATTGAAATTAAGACAAACATGTAAGATGATAATTCATTCTCCGGAATTTCACTTTCAATTTTCTTCATGTCATTCACAAGGATAGGGCAAGCATATGTGCAGCTGGCAAAAAACATTGTCAGCACAACCGGTTTTCCTTCTAATTGTGCCAGGGAAAATTTTTTACCTGATTGATCGATCCATCCTGCCTTGCCTGACTTGTCGGCAGACAGGTCTGATTCAAGTTGATAAATTGAATTTTCGGAGAATTCTTCTGTTTCTTCTTCGGATGAACAGCATGAATGATCTTCCTTTTCAGGTCCCTGAG
>JBLNGL010000044.1:0-2766 GCA_050264735.1 Ignavibacteria bacterium
GAATAATTTTATGGATCAGGAAAGCAGGGAGAAGCTTGGAGAAAAACAGAATGAAATAACAAATGAATTTGAAAAACTAGATGATGAAATGAAAAAGCTTTCGGATAAAATGAAAGAGCTCAAGGATATGCCAAAGGAAGAACTTGATAAAATAATAGAACAATCTGAAAAACAGGAGAACAGCGAACTCTCGCAGGAAACATCTCAAAATTTAATGCAGAACCAGATGCAGTCAGCAATGCAGAAACAGCAGCAGCTTAGCCGGAACTCAAAGGAAATGAATCAGAGTCTTCAACAGCTGCAGGAATCCATACGGCGGAATAATCAGCTTCAGACTTTCACGGATATGATGAAAATAATGGATAACATTTTGACTCTTTCGAACCAGGAAGAAGATTTAAAAAAAGAATCTCAGAATATGGATTATGATTCAAATTCTTTTAATGAAAATGCGGAAAAGCAGAGCAGCATCCAGAAAAATTTGGAAAATATTTCAAAACAGATGTCGGATCTTTCTCAGAAAACTTTTGCAATTACTCCCGAAATGGGAAAGTCGCTGGGCGACGCAAAGAGAGAAATGATGAAGTCAATTCAGGCAATGCAGAACAGGAACGGGGAAATGGCTTCGCAAAGCCAGACGAATGCGATGGAATCTCTGAATGAAGCTGCAACATTGATGAAAGGCTCAATGGATGCAATGATGCAGGGTTCCGGGCAGGGAGGCATGATGTCGCTGATGCAGCAGCTTCAAATGCTTTCACAGCAGCAGATGAACCTTAATAATTTAACCCAGATGCTTCAGCAGGGACAGCAGGGAAAACTTTCTCCGCAGCAGCAGGGGCAGCTTGAGCGGCTTGCTCAGCAGCAGGAGTTAATCAGAAAATCAATCCAGCAGCTTAACAAGGAAGCTAGGGAATCGGGAATTTCAAAAAAAATACCTTCAAACCTTGAGAGAATAATGAATGAAATGCGCGAAGTTGTATCGGATATGAATACGGAAAAGCTGGATGATGAGCTCATTCAAAAACAGGAGAGAATTCTTTCACGCATGCTTGATGCGCAGCGCTCCGTAAATGAACGCGATTTTGAAAAGAAAAGAGAATCAAAAACCGGGGAAAATATAGTAAGAGAATCTCCGGAAGAATTGAATCTGACTTCAGAGAAAGGGAAAGATAAACTTCGGGATGAACTAAACCGGACTGCTAGGGAAGGTTACCTGAAGGATTATGAAATCCTCATCAGGAAATATTTTGAAGCGCTTCAAAAGGAAAATATAAAGAACTGATTCGAAATATTTTTACACCGGATCAAGATGAACAAATGCCTTTTGTATCCCCTCTATTTTTTCAATAACGGATTTAACATCATTGCCGATATCGTGTGATTTATCGGTTGATAAATCTTTTTCTACTTCCACATGTATTTTGACATGGACTTTATCACCCATATAGTATGTTCTTAAATGATTAAAACCTTTTACGCCTTTAACCTTCATTGCCTGGTTTGCGATTTCAAGGGTTAGATTTTCATCTGCAGATTTCCCCATCAGGTAATCGATATTTTCTTTTGCAATTTTATATCCTGAGTTAAAAATAAATAATGCAATAAGTATTCCCGCCGCTCCATCCAAATAAATTAATCCGAACTGAACGCCGAGAACGCCAATCAAAGAAAGAGTGGAAGCTAAAACATCATTTAAACTATCCACTCCGCTGGCTCTTAATCCAGGGCTGTCGTAGCTTCTGCCTATTCTGGACTGATATCTTGTCATTATTAATTTTATAATAATTGAAGAGAATAATATAATATAGACCGGAGTGCTTATAATGACTATCCCAGGGGAAATAAGTCTGCGAACCGCTTCTTTAATTACTTCAAATCCAACCACCCCGGTGAACAGAGCAATTAGAAAAACAGCAATCGGCTCCGCAGCCCTATGTCCGAACTGATGCTCTTTGTCAGGCTTTTTTGATGAAACTCTGACACTGAACATAATTGCAGACGATGATATGACATCTGTAAGAGAGTTTACAGCATCCGTAATTACTGCGATCGAATTGGAGATTATACCGACAATTCCCTTGAAGATAAATAATAGTATATTTATGATTATAGAAACAATTGCTGCTCTTTTTAAAACCTGCATGATAAGAACTTGGTTTATTTTTAATCGGCTTTAGGATTTATAAACGACTGCAAAATAGTAAAAAAAGGCATTTTATTAAAAAATAATACATTGAATAAAGTTGATTTCTCAGTTTTTTTTGAAGAATTTAGAACTATAAACAAGAAAAAAAACTTAATTTCAGCTTTTTAATTTGAAAAGGTAAATTTGTTAAACATAAAGAAAGATTTTCTCCGGATTTGCAACTTTTATATGAATTGTTAAATCTTCCCAAAGACCTATTCCGTATCATTTGACGAATTCTCTTTTCTAAAATGGAAATAATATTCGTTATTTTGATAAAATTCCCAAAAATAGACTCACTATTTGAATTTCTTCATTTTTTACATTCGACAAGTATCGGATTGGAACACTTTAGGTCTGATTTTTGCTAAAGAGTTGTTGATTAATAAAAATGGCGGACAGAAAAACCGGGAAAGCGTTCTTAAAACTGCCTAAAAAATTAACAACAAAATAGCTTCGAGGAGAATTGTGAATAATTTAGTTTTTATCGTTGATGATGAGCAAGCAATTTCAAAACTTTTGTCTTATTGGATAAAAGATAAGTGGAAATATGACGTTGAAATATTTGCCAACGGGGA
>JBLNGL010000045.1:0-3779 GCA_050264735.1 Ignavibacteria bacterium
ATCTGAAATATGGCAATGAAAAAAACCTAATTGCTGTTAAAGTCGATAACTCGAAGCAGCCTAACTCCCGATGGTATTCAGGTTCAGGCATTTACAGAAATGTTTGGCTTACTACCATTCAAAAAATTTATGTTGGTCACTGGGGAACTTTTATAACAACCCCCGAAATTTCAAAAGATTCAGCTTCAGCATCAATTAAAATAAAAATTAAAAATGCATTTCAACAAAATCAAAAGATTAATATTAGGACATCAATTCTGGATAAGAATAAAAATAAAGTCGCTCAAATAGAATCTGATGCAGAAGTACCGCGGGATTCGGGAAGTGAGATTATTCAAAGCTTAATCATCAAAAACCCTCTCCTCTGGTCCGTTGAAAATCCTCAGCTGTATACCGCAGTTACCGAAATTTATCATCAAGGGAATTTAACCGATAATTATGAAACGGTATTTGGAATCCGCTTTTTCAATTTTGACTCTGAAAAGGGATTTTCTCTCAACGGGAAGCCGTTAAAAATAAAAGGGGTCTGTAATCATCATGATCTCGGTTTTCTCGGTGCTGCAGTAAATAAACGTGCACTTGAAAGACAGCTCGAAATAATGAAAGAAATGGGGGTAAACGGAATACGTACTTCACACAATCCTCCTGCTCCCGAACTCCTGGAGTTATGTGACAAAATGGGATTCATTGTAATGGATGAAGCATATGATATGTGGAAAAAGAAAAAAACAGAATATGATTATGCCTTGAACTGGGATGAATGGCATGGAAGAGATTTGGAAGATATGGTTCTTAGAGACAGAAATCATCCGAGCGTTTTTATATGGAGCATCGGGAATGAAGTAGTTGAGCAGTGGGATAAAAATGACAGCAGCGGCTCGGTGATTGCTAAAGAATTAGTTTCAATTATAAGGAATCTAGATGCTACACGGCCGATTACTGCCAACTGTAATGATCAGGATCCGCTGAATCCCGTTATCAAATCGGGTGCTCTGGATTTAATCGGTTACAGTTACAATCATAATGGATTTATTAAATTTCCTGAAATTTATCCAGGCAAAAAATTTATAGGTTCAGAAACAACTTCTTCATTGGCCACTAGAGGGCATTATGATATGCCTTCGGACAGCATCCGCCGCTGGCCGATCCGGTGGGACCTGCCCTTTACAACAGGAAATCCGGATAATACATGCTCCTCTTACGATAACTGCAGTGCACCATGGGGTTCAACCCATGAAGAAACCTGGAAAATAGTAAAAAAGCATGATTTTATTTCGGGCATGTATATATGGACAGGCTTTGATTATCTCGGTGAACCAACTCCCTACTCCTGGCCTTCAAGGAGTTCTTACTTCGGTATTGTAGATTTAGCGGGATTTCCGAAAGATGCATATTACATGTACCAAAGTGAATGGACTGATAAATCTGTTCTTCATCTTTTCCCTCACTGGAACTGGACTGAAGGGGATACTATTGATATCTGGTGCTATACTAACTGCGAAGAAGTTGAATTATTTCTAAATGGCAATTCGCTCGGGTCAAAGAAAAAATCCGGGGATGATTTGCATCTAATGTGGAGATTAGCTTATTCCCCGGGTACCCTAAAAGCTGTAGGACGATCCAACAGGAAGGAAATTCTCACTAAAGAAATTAAGACAGCCGGAAACCCGTCAAAAATAATCCTTGAGGCGGATAGAAATATAATTAAAGCAGACGGTGAAGATCTTTCCTTTGTAACAGTTAAAGTTCTGGATGAAGCAGGTACCCTCGTCCCTTATGCAGATAATTTAATCAGTTTTGAAATTTCCGGTGAGGGATCAATTGCCGGAGTTGATAACGGACTTCAAACAAGCATGGAATCATTCAAGGCAAATTATAGAAAGGCATTTAATGGATTATGCCTTGTAGTTCTCCAATCCGGGGATAAAGCCGGGGAAATCAGGCTGAAAGCAAAATCTGAGAGACTTGATGAACAAGAAATAACCATTGAAACCAGATAAATTCCAGGATACACTACTAGAAAGGAAAAGATATATGAATTTTTTTTACAAGCTTACCGCTACTATTCTGTTTTCAGGAATCCTCTTATATAGTCAAGATACTTCAAATTGTTTCCTGGCTGACTTTGAGCCGAAAAATGCGGAAATCCCTCCTTATGAAAATGAAGAAAAGACAGCCCTTGATCCGACAGTTATCGTTAATGTCAATGCTGGGGATACAATAGGAAAAATTTCAAAATACATTTTTGGGAATGCACTTGCAGTCTGGATCGGGAATACCATTAATGATCCTGTTTTAATTGATCATCTTCAGAAATTATCACCGACCCTGATAAGGTACCCCGGCGGAAATTGGTCGAGTATCTTTTTCTGGGACAGCGACCCGGGTAATTTACCCGATTCATTAATAGACGGAACTACCGGTCAAAAAACTTTATTCACTCCTCAATACGGCAAGAACAGCTGGCCTACTACATTAGATAATTATTACACTCTTAGAGAACAGGTTAATACCCAAGGTTTGATTACAATTAATTATTCTTATGCACGTTACGGATTAGGACCGGAACCTGTTAAGCAGGCAGCTCATTATGCCGCTGATTGGGTTCGTTATGATAACGGCCGCACCTTGTTCTGGGAAATCGGAAATGAGGACGGCGGTCCCTGGCAGGCAGGCTGGAGAATTGATACCACTAAAAATGAGGACGGACAACCTCTTATTATCAACGGGGCATTATACGGCAGCCACTTCAAAGTTTTTGCCGACTCCATGAGAGCAGCGGCCAGTGAAATAGGCTCCGCAATTTTTATCGGCGGACAGGTTTACCATAATGCAACCAGCTGGAATATTGTTGATCAGCAATGGAATGCAGGCTTCTTCAGTGAAGTTGGTGATGCTGCGGATTTTTATGTATTCCATAATTATTTCGGATCTGCCGGAAATGTAAACAATATTTTGTCTGCTGCTACAACTGAAACAAACAAAAATATAAATTTTATCAGGCAGGATATAATAAACAAACATGCGGCGGAAAGACCGATTGCCCTAACCGAATGGAATGTATACTGGGATTTGACGCCAAATAATATTCACCGCACCTCATTTATAAACGGAATGCAGGCAGTGATTTTATCATGTGAATTAATTAAACTTAACTGCGGTATGTCTGCCCGGTGGCTTATTGCAAATTATGAATCAGATGGTATGTTTTACCTGGGAAATAACGGCAGCATACCAAAATGGAATCCGCGGCCCGATGTATTTTATATGTACTATTTACAGAAATTTACGGGAGATAATGCAATTTCCGTAAGCTCAGATAATGCTAATGTCCTGGCATATGCTTCAAAGTTTAGTTCCGGTGAAACCGGTTTGGTTATAGTGAACAAAGGAACGGCTGACCAGATCGTAAGAGTAAATATGCCGGGGCAGAATGTAGGAGATAAGTTTTATATTTATTCTCTTACCGGCGGTACCGATAACGGTGATTTTTCGCAGAATGTTTATGTGAACGGAACCGGCCCTACGGCACCAGCCTGGGGCCCAATTGAAGAATTGGAAAGCGTTCCTGCTTCAGCTTATCCCATTAATGGAGAAATTAGGTTTGCATCTCCTGCGAGGTCTGTACAATATATTCTAATTGAAAATGGAAACAATCCCCTTTTCGTAAAAAATGAATCTGAATTAGCAGACCGGTTTGCTTTATACCAAAACTTTCCGAATCCATTTAATCCCAGCACAGTTATTTCTTTTTATCTTCCGGAACCGGGGAATGTGAC
>JBLNGL010000046.1:0-4258 GCA_050264735.1 Ignavibacteria bacterium
CAATTCTTCTAAACTCAATTCGGAAGTTCCGGATAATGATGAAGAGAATTTAGAAGTAGAAATGACTTTCCTTGAGCATCTCGAGGAACTTAGATGGAGACTTATTTTTTCGTTAATCGGGGTAGTTGCCGGTTCAATAATCTGTTGGATATTTATAGATTTTTTAGTTGAAACGGTTCTACTTAAACCCGCTAAAGATAATGGTTTAATCCTTCAGAATTTAAAACCTTTCGGGCAGATATTTTTATACTTTCAGGTAGCAGTAATAGGTGGAATTATTTTAAGCCTGCCCAACTTATTCTTACAGCTTTGGAAATTTATTGCTCCTGCACTTCGAAGAAAAGAAAGAAAATATACTCTGCTTATTGTCGTTTACAGTACATTTTGCTTTCTCCTCGGCGTTGCATTTGCTTATTTTATTATGCTTCCCTCGGCGTTTAAATTCATTGCAAAGTTCGGAACTCAACTGATTAAAAATGAATTTGCTATCGATGAGTATATCTCAATTATTATCAGCATCATTCTGGCTGCGGGACTTATATTTGAGCTTCCCATGATATCCTTTTTCCTTACTAAGCTAGGTATTTTAACACCCCGCTTTATGAAAAAGTATAGGAAGCATTCTATTGTAGTTATAATGATTTTAGCTGCATTTTTAACTCCTGGAACCGATCCTGTTTCGCAGCTTATTCTTGCGGTTCCGTTGGTTTTATTATATGAAATAAGTATATTGATTTCAAAACTATCATTGAAAAAAGCTTGATAGAGAAGAACTTATCTGCAATCAGCCTTCCGATTAAATCTGAACTTGACAGATTTGGAGAGTTATTTAAAAAATCAATGAAATCCAAAGTCGGTTTGGTGGATTTGATTGCTAGATATATTATCCGGCAGAAAGGTAAAAAAATCCGGCCGCTTCTTGTGCTCCTTTCTGCAAAAATTTCCGGCGGGATTACTGAAAGAACATACCGTGGGGCACTGCTTGTCGAATTGCTTCATACGGCAACCCTAGTTCATGACGACGTAGTGGATAATGCAGACAAAAGACGCGGATTCTGGTCGGTCAATAAAGTATTTAAAAATAAAGCTGCAGTTCTAATGGGTGATTACCTGCTCTCCCGCGGCTTGATGATTGCAGTTGAAGGAAAAGATTACGATTTCCTTGGAGTAATTACAAATTCTGTTAGAAGAATGTCGGAAGGGGAGCTGCTTCAGATTCAAAAAACCAGGAAATTGGATATCGATGAGGAAACTTATTTTAAAGTAATTTCCGATAAAACCGCCTCTCTGCTTGAAACATGCTGCGAAATAGGTGCCTTAAGCGCCGCGCAGAATGAAGTTTATTCATCGGCAATGAAAAAGTTCGGCGATTCAATCGGGATTGCATTTCAAATCAGAGACGACATTCTCGATTACGAAGGGAAATCAAGTTTAATCGGAAAACCGATAGGCGGAGATATTAAAGAGAAGAAGATTACTTTGCCTTTAATTTATTCTCTTGAGCAGGTATCGAATGGTGAAGCTTCAAAAATAAAAAGTCTGATTAAAAACGGTAATGACAAGGAGAGCATTAAAAAAATTATTGAATTCGTGCAGCATCATAAAGGTATTGAATATGCTCTTAATACTGCACATGCTTATTCTTTAAAAGCAAAAGAATCTTTGAAAGTTTTCCCCGCTTCTCCAACAAAGCTGGCACTTGAAGCTTTAGTCGATTTTATTATTGAAAGAAAAAATTAAAGCTGCTTTAAAAAAATTAACTTTCCTTTGTTTCTTTTCTTTGCTGATATGCTTCTTTAAAGCTGAATCCTTTTAAAGGATCTCTTAATGTAAGAACAGGGCATGGAGCTTTCCTTACGACTTTTTCTGCTGTGCTTCCGAATAAAATATGCTCAACACCGGTATGTCCGTGAGTTGCAATAATTATCAAATCAGCATCCTCCTCGGAAGCAGTCTCAATAATCTCCACAAATGGTTTTCCGGTTCTTACAATAGACTTAACATTTATATCGGAAGGAATTTCTTTTTTAGCCAGGCTCGATAATTCCTGTTCGGCTCTTTTATCCATTTCGAGATCGACTGTAGGAAAAGCTATTTGTCCCATGCTGAAATCGGGGGGATATATTACCGGTTCGACAACATAAACCAGGCAGAGCTGGGCGTTGAAATCTTTGGCAAAATTTACTGCATATTTCAGAGAATTTTTTGAGTAATCGGAAAAATCAATGGGCACTAAGATTTTTTTTATTGAAGGTTCCATAGTGACTCTCCTGTAATTAATTTAATTTAAGCCGGGATTCTTCAGCCTGCGGCTGGGAAGTTAAAATGGAAATATAATCTTCATTTAAATTACGAAGCCTGACGGCCATAATTTCTGCAATTCCATGCAGTACTTTTATACCTATTTTGGGAAATGTTTCAATGAATTCATCCAAATCCGGTTTAAAAATTACAGAGATTTTTGCATCGGTTTTTGCTATTGCGGAAGCGCTTCTTTTCTCGCCGTCCACCATTGCCAATTCCCCGAAAAAATCTCCCTTCTTGAAATCTGCCAGATGAATAATAAAGCCGTTTTCGGTTTTGCGCTGTATAACAATTTCACCTTCCCGGATGATATATAATCCTAATCCGGGATCTCCCTGCATAAATATAAATTCTCCGGTTAAATAACTCCGATCATGGATAATGCTGTAAAGCTGAGATATTTCTCTTTTCTTAAAATTTTTAAAAGGAGGCATTGCCTGAAGAGCTTTTTCCAGATCAATTTTTCCAGTCGGAGATTTGAATAGATTTGACCAAAAGCTGCTGTGAGTCAGTTCCTCATTATTTTCATCCATGTAATGCCCGCTTGAAATGTATAATATAATTTAATTAAAGATCCCCGATTCTGCAATCCGCCATAATTTCTGACACGGGAACCTGTTTTCATAAAGCGCCCGTCCTACAATTGCAGAATCAATACCCGACGGAATTAATTTTTGAAGATCCATTAATTCATCTTTATTTCTTATTCCTCCCGAATGAGTAACTCTGGCTTTGGTTAAATTCGCTATTTCAAGTGACAATTCAATGTTCGGCCCGCTGAGTATCCCATTTCTTAGAATATCGGTTACAATAAATCTTTTTACTCCTAGTTCAGCCATTTGTTTTGCAAAAATCTTATAAGAGGTTCCTGTTTTTATTTTTCTTCCCCTGATTACAATTTCATCATTGACAATATCCAAAGAAACAGCAATCTTTGAGGGTCCATATTTTTCAAATATTCTTTTAAATTCATTATAATCTTCGAAAGCCATTGTCCCGATAACAAGTCTGCATATACCCATATCCAATGCAGCAGAGGCATCTTCCATGTTTCTGATTCCGCCGGCATATTCCACAGGAATTACAACTGAAGAACAAATCTCCTCAATTATTTTTAAATTTTTATTGGAATGCTCACTTGCTCCGTCAAAATCCACCACATGAAGCATTTTTGCATTTTCGGCACGCCATATTTTCGCCATTTCAACAGGATCGCTGCAGTATTCTTTGCAGTCTAATTCCGGTATTCCTTGTACGACCCTGGCAGTTTTTCCATCCTTAATATCTATAGAAGGTATTACCAATAAATAACGCATTACTCTGATTTCTTCAGTATTAAAAAGTATTTAAACATAAATAATTAAGCTTTCAAAATAAATGATAAGAGTTAATTTTACACCAGATAATAATGACTCTAATACTCTTTTTAAACCGGAAAAGGTGTTCAAACTAATTGTTGTTTGGAATCAAACCTTATATTTTAAAAACCTTCAAAAATTGTTCATTTTTTTGACTTTTCATACTATATTCCTCATATTTTGAATATAATGAGATAAGACTTTGTAATTTACCTTAAAAAAGATAATCTTTTAGGCAGATATTAAACTATAAGAGTCTGTTCAATCTAAAGAAATATTTCAAAATAAAGCATTCCTCTAAGGGTAAGTTTGTGGTAAAAAGATATGCTCTTCAAATTTTAATAATTAAATCAATAAGTTTTAAAAAAATTTAAATTATTATAAAAAAGGAATTTAAATGGAATTCAAAAACAGCATTGTTTCGAATAAAATCCGGATAATATCGGCAAAAATTTGGGCATCAAAGTTAACATGGATTTTTTCATTTGCCCTTTTAACTGCAATTTCTGCGCAAATAACAATTCCGGTAAAACCTGTTCCGGTTACGCTTCAGACAATGGCGGTTGTATTGGCTGGAGCTTTTTTAGGGGCTAAAA
>JBLNGL010000047.1:0-3182 GCA_050264735.1 Ignavibacteria bacterium
TTATGAGTTCAAACGGAATTCAAGTTTTTAATGAAGTTAATAAAATAATGTTCCTAAAATAATCTTAGAGTGAAGTAATGAAAAATTTATGTTTACTAGTTGCGCTTTTTTTTGCAAGCCAAATGGCAACAGCTCAAATATCGAAGTTCCAATATATTTCCCCAAAGCCGAATTCAATCCTGAATTCGAAAGAAACAAATATAATTCTAAGACAAGGGGATAAAATTGACTTGTCTACGGTAATGAATTCTCTTTTAACAGTATACGGAAGTGAAAGCGGAAAGCATGACGGGAAATTAATCCTATCTGATGATGAGAAAACATTGGTTTTTAATCCGTCAGCTCCGTATTTACCTGATGAAAATGTTAATGTCCGTCTTTCAAACGGTATTAAAACAATAAAGGGTGTAGATATCGGGACAGTTGAATTCTCATTTAAAATATCTCCCCTTAAGGAAACTTTAGATTTAAGCAATTTATATCCGGAAGAAGAAATCTTTAACAATGAATCTGTTTTATATAATGATATTTCATCCGTTCAGGCAGATTCTTTGCCTGCGGATTTCCCTGTTGTAACTGTCGACACTTCTAATAATCCTTATGAAGGTAAAATCTTTATAGCCAATAAACCTGCTCAAAGCGGACTCTCTTATGGTTATTATGTTATGATTGTTGATACTGACGGAACAGTTCTTAAGCATAAAAAGTTTTCCGTGGCTGAATCCAATTTTAAAGTATTATCGAATGGATTATTGGCTGTTTCAGATGCAGCAAGACATTTTGTTATGGACACATCCTTGGCAATCTTAGATACTTTTAGATGCGGCAACGGCTATAGAACAGATGTGCATGATTTTCAGCTGCTGGCTAACGGACATGCAATTGTATTCGGAACAGATCCACAGCCTGTGGATATGAGCCTGATTGTTCCGGGCGGCCGGACAGATGCTACAGTAACCGGGAATATAATTCAGGAGCTGGATGCCGACAGGAATGTTATCTTTCAATGGCGTACTTGGGATTATATTCCAATAACTTCATCATACTATGATCTTACTGCAAAGAATATTGATTATGCACATGTGAATACCCATGAAGTGGATAAAGACGGAAATCTTATAGTTACGATGAGACTTATGTCGAATGTCATAAAGATCGACCGGAAGACCGGCGAAGTTCTATGGATATTGGGAGGTAAAGACAATCAGTTTACCTTTTTGGATGAACACGAATCAAATGCCCCGACTTACTTTTCACACCCTCATAATGCAGTAATACTGCCGAACGGAAATCTAACATTGTTTGATAACGGTGATCTGCATTCCCCGCCTTACTCGAGAGGTGTTGAGTACGAAATTGATCAGGAGAACAAAACTGCCAGATTAGTTTGGGAATTCAGGCATGACCCGGATATTTATGCAAGCTCGGGCGGCAATATGCAGAGACTTCCAAACGGGAATACGATTATCTGCTGGGGAAGAGGAGGAGCTTCCAACAGCATGCCTATATTTACCGAAGTTCATCCCGATGGTTCCATCGCGTTTGAATTGCTTTATCCCAATGGAATGTTCTCATACCGTGCTTACAAATTTTTAATGGGAAACCAAGTTCCTTCACCTGAAGTTACTGCTTATGATGTGCTCGAAGGAAATACGTACGAATTTAATAATGACCCGGATACAACCGGTATAAGCATTACTTTTACCGATCTAACCGCTGAAATGTACGCTAATGCAATAGTCACCAAATATAATTACTCGCCGATGGATCCTGTTTTTATTGAAGATGCACCTTTGATGGCTCCGACATATTTTACGATACAGGAAGAGCTTATTACATCTTACACCGGAGAAGTGCATGTTGATTTAGATTATTATCCATCACTCTCCAAACCGGAAAATACTGTTGTTTATGTGAGGCCTCTTTTCGGCGAAGTTTTTATTGCTCTGTCTACCAGTTACGATTCTTTAAACAATGAACTGATATTTACCACTACAGATTTCGGAGAATTTGGTTTTGGTGTACCGCAGGAAGTTACACTTAATTCCCCATTTCCGCTTTTGCCGAAGAACAATGAGATTGTAAACGGTGAGTCATCTGTGAGATTACTTTGGGGAACACGCGGCATTGGGCAGACTTATAACCTGCAGGTTGCCTCCGATACAGCTTTTAACAATTTGATTATAGATAATTCCGGTCTAACATCTCCTTCGTTTACATTGAATTCCGTCGAGAACGATACGGCATATTTCTGGCGAGTCAGCACTACCAATTCAGCAGGAACAAGCGGATGGTCGGATCACTTTAAGTTTGTAACTGCCTCTCCGTTTATAGACATAACTTATCCCAACGGCGGGGAAAATATTTATCTTGATTCAACCTATATTATAAGATGGGAATCAAATGTCAATGATACGTTGAATATCATGCTGGTTAAAACCAATGAAGAAATTGTTTATTTAATAGCTGACTCCATTACTTCAGCAACAAATGCGTTAAGCTGGCATGTACCCGCTGATTTACCGATTGATACTTCTTATAAAATCAGTATTGCAAGCCTTACCCATACAAGTGTAAGCGACAGCAGTGATAATGCTTTTTCAGTAGATGGTCCGACAGGCGTCTCAGGCTCAGTAAACCTGATTACTGCTTACGGTTTATCTCAGAATTATCCGAATCCGTTTAATCCTACAACGAATTTCGAATTCCGGGTTGCGGAATATGGATTTGTAAGTATAAAAGTATACGATGTTTTAGGCAGGGAAGTAAAAATCCTTGTAAATGAAGAAAGACCTGCAGGAAGTTATAAGGTAATTTTTGATGCAGGCGATTTATCAAGCGGAGTTTATTTTTATAAAATGCAGGCCGGAAGCTTTACCGATACAAAGAAATTTATTTTATTAAGATAAAAAACAATCGTGCCCTGTTTTTAGAATCAGTAATTTGGCTGAAGGTCGGATTAAAAAAACTTCTGCAAATGAGTTCGCCCCGCAGAATTATAATTCTTTCCGGTCATTCCCACGAAAGACGGAAATGAAATTTGCGACTCTTCCCTCTTTTACGGGAATGACTTTAAGGGGTGAACTCATAATATTTTTAGAACAGCCCTTCAATTGAAAGATATCTTTCGCCTGTATCGTAGCAGAATGTAAGTATTTTGCTCGGCTGCTGTATTTCGGGGA
>JBLNGL010000048.1:0-2554 GCA_050264735.1 Ignavibacteria bacterium
ATTTTTCGAGATAGCTAATAAAACAATTAATATTTATAAAGCCGGTAAATCTATTTATTTTTATTTGGCTGTTGGAATTACTGCTGCCGGAGTCGGTCTGTTTGTAAGAGGAATGTTTGAAGGAATCGGCATATTGACATACGGCTGGATTAAAGTTGATTTGCCTTTCTGGTTAATATTTGCACTGCTGATTTTTTTATTTCAAAATAAAAAAGAACTAGTTAGAATTAAATGAAACTATTATCAATCTCTTTCTTAAAAATTTCCAAATCAATTTGGCTGCTTCACCAGATAAAAATTTTTCTTGCAGATATTTTCATGAATTAATAAAGAGAACCGGATTTTGAGGAAAGTAATTCAATATCTATCCTTTGGAGAAATTAAAAATGAATTACTCATCGCACTGCTTCTTACGCCGGCGCTGGTATTCATTCCGCTTACAGATTTTACATTTCTTCCTGTAATAATTTTGATCATTTCTCTCCTGTTCTTTTATAAAGAAAGATTTCTTATTGCATATGCGATAATCACTTTATTAACGGTTACAACAACAATAAGTCCTTCCGTCAGAACATTTATACAGGTATCTGATACTCTTTTGCTTGGATTTTTTTTCTTAAAAAATTATGGTTTAAATTTTAAAATATATCCTAAAGTCCCGGCGGGTCTCCTTGTTTTCTTGATATGCTTGTTGGGTCTTATGCTGCTTTCATCGGTTAATTCAAATTTTAATCTCGGAATAATTCAGGCATTGCGCCTCTCGCTATTCCTTGTAATTGTATATTTATTGTATTCTTTAGCCTCTCTGGGAAAAAATAATTACAAGCTGATAATCAAATCCTTCTATATTATAGCTGTCGTTTACGGCTCCTACCTTATTTATGATTTTGCGGGATCCGATTTTAATATACTGCAGTATAACCTGAAACAGGTTGCAGTCCAAGGGAATGAATATTTGTCAAAAAATTTTATGGGGAGCTTTTTTTCAATTATTATTACCTTAAGCGTAAGCTATTTATTCTTTTTTAAAAAACCTTCAGTTAAATACTATTTATCAGGAATAATTATTTTATCCGTATTAAGCCTGATAATTCTTAATTCAAGAACATCTATACTTACCTCCATTATTGGTCTGTTCTATGTTGCATATGTTTTCAATAAAAAATTAATAAAGTGGATATTAAGCTCTTTGGCGGCATGCACGCTGCTTCTTCTTACCGAACCTGTATATCAATTATTTGAAATATATTTCAGGTTGGAAAGAATATCTACGGGGCGAGATGCAATTTTATTGTCTGCCTTAAATGTGATTAAGGAAAACTGGTTTTTAGGTGCCGGGCCTGCAGGTACAAAGTATGAATTCTATAAAAACCTGCCGTTTATGCTTGGGAGCCCGGTTGAACAGTTTATCCGGTTCCACTATAACGAAATTGAATTCGGCCATGCACATAATTTTTATTTATTCTTCTTCAGCGATCTCGGAATTTTCGGTTTTATTCTCTCATTGCTGTTCCCCGTACTTTTTTTCAGATATGGAAACAAAGCACTCAAGAAAACCGTTAAGAATTCATTTGAGTACTCCACTACCGTCGGGATACTTGCAAGCGGATTATGTTTGTTTATAAGAGGCATTTTTGAGTGGGGCGGTTTAATAAGCTACGGGACAATTAATTATGATCTTCCGTTTTGGCTTTTGTTCATCATTCTAATCGGTTTCTATATGCATAATGAAAAAGATTATCAGGCTCAATGAAAATATTATTATTATCCGATTCCAACAGCCCTCACACATTTAAATGGGCTTCCGCACTTGCCGAAAGGGGAATTGAGATACTGCTCTATAGTCTTCCGGAAAATCTTGTGGATTCGTATAAAAAATTTAAAAATATTAGGATCGAATCCGCAGGAGTAAAAGAGAGCAAGCAGTTTAAGAATGAAGCAAACCTGTCAAAGATTACTTACCTGCTTTCCCTGCTTAAAATCAAAAAATTAATTAAAGAATTTAAACCCGATATTCTCCATGCTCATTATGCGACCAGCTACGGACTGCTCGGAGCGCTGAGCAGGTTTCATCCTTTTGTAATTTCCGTATGGGGGACGGACATAATCAGCTTTCCGAATGCTTCTTTTCTTCATAAGAAACTGCTGCAGTTTAACTTTAAAAAAGCCGATAAGATTTTGGCAACCAGCCGGTATCTTGCAAAGGAAACAAATAAATTCACGTCAAAAAAAATTGAAATAACCCCATTCGGAGTAAATACCGTGCAATTTGCTCCGGCTTCAGTTAAAACTCCGTTTAATATTCCAGCTGAAGGACAAATTATAATCGGATGTATAAAAAGATTAGAAGATACTTACGGAATTGATTACCTAATTAAAGCATTTAAAATAGTGAAGGATAAGAATTTTGATAAGAAATTAAAGCTCCTCCTAGTTGGAGAAGGATCAAAATTAAATTTTTATAAAAATTTAGCAGACGAACTGTCTGTTGAAGCCGATGTTTTCTTTGCCGGTAAAATTCCTTACGAAAAAATTGCAGATTACCATAACATGA
>JBLNGL010000049.1:0-2831 GCA_050264735.1 Ignavibacteria bacterium
CTAATATGCCTAAGATTATAAAGGCAAAACTGTTTGCCGTAATATTTATTTTAAGCGTTTCTTTTATTTTTTTCAGCTGCGAAAAAGGAACGGAGATCGTTGGAGGTGGACCGGATGAGAATGCATCCGATGAAGAAAATTCAGTAACATTAACGGGTCAAGTGATAAACGGTTTAACACAAACTCCTATTGACAGTGCAACCATTCTAATTGTAGGAGGTCTAAGCGATATTATCCTAACTGCTGATGATCAGGGTAGATTTGATACAACAATTAGCACCAATGTTAACCTGAATCTCGCTTATTATACATACAAGATGGGGTATTATATAGACACTACGCTAGTATATGCAATGGTCAATAGAGTTGTAAATCAAATAATAAGATTGTACCCAATCAGCAGCACCGGCGGCATACCGTCAGGAGATCCGGTTAGCATCTTTCTCAAAACTCAATCGGCTCCTTTTATCGGAGTAAGAGCCAGCGGATCAGAAGAAACCGCAAGATTGATATTTGTCGTGCAGGATTCATCCGGAATACCAATAGATCTTGATCATTCGGTAGATGTTTCTTTTACTTTTGGTGCTGCACCCGGCGGAGGGGAATTGCTAAGTCCTGCATCAGTTAAAACAAATGATATCGGAGAGGCTGCAGTAAACTTAACAAGCGGAACTATCTCCGGAACAGTTCAAATAATTGCAACCATACGTTTGCCCAATTTAACAATTACTTCATTGCCGGTGAGTATTACAATACACGGCGGATTGCCTGATGCTGCACATTTCAGCATTGCACCTCAATATCTAAATTTTGCAGGTTATAATATTTATGGATTGACCGACGTTATTTCGGCATATGTTGGGGATAAATACGGTAATCCTGTAAGACCGGAAACATCAGTTTATTTCACCAGTACAGGCGGAATCATCGAAGGTTCAACAAAAACCAATGAACTCGGAATTGGTTCGGTTCAACTAGTTTCTGCGGATCCGAAACCATTCGATACCGAATGGGAAATAAATGGATTGGGAGCAGGATTTGCTGAAATTAAAGCTCATACTTCCGATGAGAATCAAACCATTATTTACGATAGCATAATTGTTTTGTTTTCCGGGGTTCCCGGTATAACCATAAACCCGACTTCATTCGATATTCCTAATGGCGGACAGCAGCTTTTCAACTACACTGTAATGGATCAAAACCAGAATCCTCTAGCAGGGGGCACTAGAATTTCAGTAGAAGTAGCAGGTGATGATGCCGGGTTACTTGGAGATGTGAGTTTCAGTTTGCCTGATACACAATCTCCAGCATGGACTCAATTTTCTTTTATATTATATGATACTAAACCAGATACCACTAAGTACGTACCGGTAGGCCTAGGTGTGGTTTCTGAGGGACCTAACGGCAGAGCATCGGTAACGATAACAGGACATAAAAGGTAAATTTCTAACCTTGAAGGGATGAAAAGGCGTTCTGCTAATAGCGGAACGCTTTTTTTTTTGATGTTAATTATCCTCTGCAGTAAATTATAAGATCTATCCCATTCACTATTTATGTATATTGATTAATTATTTTTCAGGTAAATAATCATTTAATTTTTAATTCTTAAAAGATGAATGTATAAATTTTTTCCGCTGGGAGCTGCTAAAGAGATTGGAGCCAGCTGTTTTTATTTGGATATTTCCGGGACGGGAATTATACTCGACTGTGGAATACATCCCCAGAAGAAAGGCCTGGAAGCACTTCCTGATTTCAGTTTATTGGCAGATGATCCTGTCGATTATGTTATAATTTCCCATGCACACCAGGATCATTTAAGTGCGCTGCCTTTCCTTGTAAAAGAATTTCCTTATCTTAAAATAATTACTACTCCTCAAACTAGGGCGCTTGCAGAAGTTGTGCTGCACGATTCAATTTCAATTTTAAAAAAACAAATAAACAATAATGATTTCGAAATTTATTCTCATGAAGAAATCGATCTTCTTATTCAATCGATAGAATACAGATCGTATAATGAAGAGTTTGTCTTATCCGGTTATAACGGAACAGAGCAGATCAAAGCAACATTCTACGATGCCGGACATATTTTAGGTTCGGCGGGAATTTTATTAGAAACAGAAACTACAAACCATAAACTGTTTTACACCGGAGATATTAATTTATCGGACCAGCTATTATTAAAAGGCGCTGAATTACCAAACGGAAAAATAGATACTCTTATATTGGAATCTACTTATGGCTCAACTGATTCATCGATGGTACCGGAATGGGATAAAGAAACTTTCAGGCTTGCGGTAGAAGCCAATAAAATATTCAATAAAGGCGGATCGATTTTAGTTCCCGCTTTCTCTCTTGGAAAAACACAGGAAATCCTTGCAACTATTTGGAAATTAATTGTAAAGCGGAAAATTCCGGCTGTCGATATTTATACCGGGGGAACGGCAGTAAAAATCAGCCGGGTTTATGATTATAATAGGTACGTTGTCAACAGGTCTGATAAAAATTTCGAAATCTTATCTATACCGCAAAAGAATCTTTATAAAGTGGAAAATATCAATGATTTTTTTAAAAATGTTTCTATTGTTATCGCATCAAGCGGCATGATGATCGAAGGGACAGCTTCATTTAATCTTGGATTAAAATGGCTCACTCAGCCCAAATCAGCCATCTTTTCCGTCGGTTACATGGATGATAGCACCCCCGGATATAAATTTACAAACGCAAAAAAAGGAGATATAATAAGATTCGATGGATTTTATAAAGACGAAATTGTCAGATGCGCAATAAAGAAGTTCCGGTTTCCTTCGCATGCAAGACGGGAACACCTTCTT
>JBLNGL010000050.1:0-7950 GCA_050264735.1 Ignavibacteria bacterium
ATGGTTCTCTCCGCGAAGTGGTGCGCACAATCCGTTATGTAATTAAAATCAGCAATTCATTAAAAAACATCTGCATCGGAAGCGACTTTGGTGCATACATACCTCCTCTTACCGATATGAATTGTCTTTGCCAGGTAGAAATGCTTCGCGAACTTCTAATGGATGAGTTCGGCAGCGAAGAAATTATTGAAGACATACTTGCTAAAAACATCATCGGTTTTATAAAAAATAATTGGAAAAGAAATATCTAAATGAATTTGTACCATAAAATGTTTGTATTGATGATATTTATATTTTTTTCTGCAAAGGCATTTTCCTGGGAAAAGGAAGAACACCAAATTCTGGCTGAATTGGCTTTTGATTCTACATTAAAATTTTGCGGAATAAATTCTAATGATTCGCTGATTTTTATACCGGGAGAGGCCCCAATAAATAAAATTTTATGGAATAGAATGTCATTTGGTGATATTTCGTCATTTTTTTCAGGCGATGATATTTCACAATCACACTGCCATTTAAGAGGTCAGACAATAATGCAGCAGCTTGAGCTTCTTTCAGAATCATATATCAATGCAGAATGGGAAAGGGTTAAAAAAACACCCGGTGATATTCTAAGCATTGAGGCTTCAAACCAAAATGCCGTATTTAATTTTCTTATATATCATATAATAGCAACACGATTTGCCAGGTTAGCCGGAGAAGAAGCCGGCGCTAAAAATGAAACACTCCGCTGGGCGCTGACTTATGAAGCTGCGGCTCAGAGTTACCTCAGTGATGCCTTTTCTTCAGGGCATATGCTTTTGTCGGTTTCAGATTTTCTGGCGCCGTTGAATTATTTTAACGTTCAAATTACACATGATTATTATTGTTCCGAAGGAGTTTACGTAATTAACTCACAGGGCGATTGCTGGCAGGCATTCGGTGATAAACTTCTGCAATGGTATCCTTATCCATTCAGCCGTGTCTTTGAAGCATGCACGACATCACTTAGAGAATTATTTCTCGTTTATTTCACTTCCCAAAATAATGTTGATATCCCTGCTGACCTGGAGAAATGGACAAATACAATTGCTCCGGGAACAACACCCGAAGAATTATCCAATCTTTGGGTAAAGCCTTATGATGGAGTAAAATATTATTCGGAAATTAAAATGCCTTCTCTCCTTTATATTCCTATGCCGGTTGCTGCTGCCTGGAGCGTGCTGACAGATATGAAAGATAAATACGGAATATATATACGGAGAAATTACCCTCAGCTTATTGAAAATAATTTCCATGATCCGGATTTATATGAAATTGATACCGGATTTCTTTATCCGAAAAATTCAATGCCGGCGTGGATGATTCCCAAATTTCTTCCCAATGACTCAATTCAAAACTTAATAAGGTATCATTCCGATATTGCATCAGTCAGGTATGTTCAGGACAGGTATATTCATCCTTCATATATGGGTTATCTATTATCCGTCGGAGGTTCATATATATTCACGAATCCTAAAAATAAATTTGGTGTCTCAATCGGGTTTGGCTGGGGATTTTCGGATGAGTTCCTTTTTATTCTAAACAAGCCTTCAGTCTTTGTTTCCGCTATGAGATTATTCGGCAATAATAATGAATGGCTTCTAATGACTGATGCAGGGTTTGATTTCAATACGCCTATCTTCAGTTTTTTTTTACCGCATTTAGAGTTTGGTTATGCCTGGGGGTTTCAATCAACACTGAACGAAAACGGCGGCAAGTATGCACTCGGATTTGATACTGAAACTATACCTCTTGGTTTTACATATGCAGGATTAACCGTTCGTTTGAAATACCAATTCATATTCTTAAATAAAACTTTGCGTTCACCTATGCTGGAAGTAATTCTTCACTAACCTAAAATTAAGTAAAACTTTTTTAATGGATTCTATAGGACGCCAAAAATCTGTAGCAAATGGTAAGTCAAATTTTAGGTTCCGTTTTATATTACTGCTTTAAGGCGTATTCTTTAAAAATAGTATTTCCTAACAGTTAATTTTCCTGGCTATTCATCTTCGCAATCGGTATAAACTTTCTTAACAATTAGGATTTTTTCGACCAAGGATGTATCCTTAATAGAAGGATCCCATTGAGTATCAGGCCTTGCTAAAGCCGTGGTTGTATCAGATTTCAATAAAGACTGGGGTTTGAATGTCGTATCAGGCCTGCCTGCCTTAAGCATAACGACGAGGCAGCATTCTTTTGATACGCTGTCCTTAGGAATGCAGAACTCCCAATCCGTAGATGAGATCCTCACTATTATGGTATCGCCGACATTAAACCTTGCAACAGAGTCAGTATGCTCCTTGGAATTGCATGAGAATGCCAGGTATCCGAAGAATAATATTCCAATGCAAGCAGCACTCCTTTTTAACGCTATCATATAACCCTCCAATAATATTTATTTTCTATCTGCTTAAAACCTGAGCTAAAAAATCAGACGCTTCTTTTAATTTATCAAATTTTTTATCTGCCTTTTTCCAGAATTCAATACATTTTTCAAAGTGATATCTTGCCTCCCGGTATCGGTTTTGTAATACTAGTTGCTTACCGAGTTCGAGATGAATTTCCGGCCAAATACTTCGTATCCAGAAGCCTGTATTGTACATTGATCTTATAAATCCCATAGTTGCTTCATATTTTTTTTCAAGAAGTGAACTAAGAAAAAATGCAGCTTTTTTATCTTTAAGCCCTATGTAGCATTCAGCTATTCCTCTCTGAGCCGTAAGAAAATAAGGATCCCCTTTATGTATTTCCTCAACTTTTTTTAATTCATCAATGCTTTCATTATATTTTTTGAAGGCAAGAAATATTTCACCGTTGATCAAATGCAGAAAGTGCTCTCTTCTTTTTAGGAAATATGAATCGCTGCTCTTAAGTTCAGCCAACTTTATTAAAATATTTTTTGCATAATCGGTAAAGCCATGTTTTGCATAACTTACACCTGCCAACGGCATTTCAAGAAAGGGTGACATGCTTAAATCAACAGCATTTTTCATTTCTTTTTTATAAAGGTTCATGTTTAATTGATCAGCCGCTATTTCAGCTCTTAAGTAATGCAAGTATGCTTTATTACCCATTGAATATTTATGTGCATAATCTATTGCATTCACACATAAACTATCAGCCTTGCTAAGTCTGCCTTGAAAATAGTATAAAGATATTAGTTGTATGTATGTGAGAACCTTCCGGTAGGGATCTTCACTTAAAAGGAGCGAATTTAAAAGAGTCTCCACAGAATCAAATTTCCCCTCCATCCATAGTAATTGTCCTATATATGCATCTATAGCTGTATAATTGGGCCTGATCTTTTTACTTTTGAGAAAATACTTATGTGCTTCATTAATCCGCCCTCCTAAAGCCAAAGAATATGCGATATTGTTAAAAACAGTACCGGACATTGAAGAATCAATGGCAATTGAATTTTTACCTGCTTCAATTGCTGTTTTTGTGTCGCCCGTATACATTGAAAGCCATCCTAGAGTTAAGTGTCCTATCGGATCGTACGGATACAAGGACACTAACTGCCTGACAAATTGAAGAGCTTTGGGGATATTAAATTCGAAACTAGGGCCATAGTAAATAGATAATATATTAAGTCTTTCACGCTCAGTAACACGCGGGATAAGGGAAGGAACTTTTCTGTGATAAAAAAAAGCCAGGCTGTCCATTCCCAGCTTTCTATAAATAAAGGATAAATCGCTTATTGCCAGTGTAAATAAAGTATCAATAACATAAGCTTTTTCCTTTAGAACTGCTGCTTGCTCGTAATCTCCTTCTGCCTCCAAAAGATCTCCTTTAGAATATAATTCGAGTGCATCCAATGATCGTGTGGTTGCTTTTTCAATAGGTGTTTTATATTTACTAATTTGATTTAATGATTCTCCCAGACTGCTTCTTAAGTCCGAGCATAGTTCATCCATTTTAGCAAGCACTTCTTCAATTAAAGATGATTCTTTTCTTATAAGCTCCACCGGCTCGCCATTAACTGCATCTATAATTTTGCCGAGCAGAATATACTTTTTGCCTAATTGATAAATCTCTCCGGCAATAATAATTCTTATTCTTTCACGCCTGGCAATTTCGGATGCAAGAGTATCATTTATTTTTGAATCGGGCGATTTACCCATTCTTATCAGGACATCTCCCAACCGTTCACTCGGAATTATATTTATCAAGGGCGATTGACTGAGTGAGACTCTCATTGCAAGAGAGAGGGAATTATCAAAATTTTTTTCTCCTGTTTTATTAATAAAGTCAGAAACAATGATCTTTTCAGAATTATTTAACGGTAATAGTTTATTAGTGTTGTTTAGCCAAAAGTAAACCACAAATAAAATTGCTAAAAAAATGAGTATCGGTAGTGTGAATCTCTGGTAAAAATGTTTTTTGCTGTTATAAGCAGGTTCAAGATTATTGATTCGCTGAAATACCTTTAGTTCTTCTTCAAGTTCATCAATTTTCTGATACCGACTGACAGGGGCTTTTCGGAGACATTTTTTTATAATATTAAATAAACCTTCATATCCTGTGCCTTTTAATTCATCTATTTCTTCCGGTTCGTCATTCAGAATTGAATAAATAATAGCCTGATTATATTCTCCGCTGAATGGTAATTTGCCTGAAAGCATTTCATATAATAAAACTCCAATAGACCATATATCAGTTCTCTGATCTATTTGCTCACCATTAGCTTGTTCAGGCGACATATATGCTATTGTACCGGCTAAGTTCTGAGTATTTGTTATAATCGGCCTCCTATAGAGTTTTGCAATACCGAAGTCAAGGATTTTAACCAGGCCGTCTTTTGTAATGAAAATATTTGCGGGTTTAATATCCCTGTGAACTATTCCATTTAAATGAGCTTTTTTTAAACCTTCCGTTATCTGCAGTAATATGCCTATAGCCTCTTTATGATCAAGTTTGCCTGAAGAAATTTTCTTTTTTAAGGTTTCCCCATCGTAATAATCCATACAAATAAAGAATTGCCCTTCCTCCGTTTTCTCAATATCATGAATTGTATAAATATTATTATGCTGAAGAGATGAAGCCATATAAGCTTCGTTAAAAAACCTGTTTTTTGCATCTTCATCGCTGGTATATTCCAAAGGAAGGAATTTTAAGGCAACAATCCGGTGAAGTTTTAGATCTTCTGCTTTATAAACAACCCCCATTCCGCCGGAACCAATCTTTTCAAGAATCTTGTATCGCGAAACGGTTAATCCAATCATATTTCTCACATCAACTTTTTAACATAAAAGCTTCAGTGCGCTGTATAAAAAATCAAAACCCTTAATAAATATTAACTGTGTGTTTTGATGGTGTTTTTCCCCGCCACAACAGAAGAATCATCTATTGGCAGGGAATGGAAGTTAACGAGATTTGGTCAAAACTAATTTAATTTATTAACCTATAGATAAAATTTGAAATATTCAAATTCTGTTTCAAACGTTTTACTTAAAAAAACCAATTGTATGTGATGCTGCAAACCAATCCTATAATCACTAAAGGGTATCAGTATACGATTAGTTACCTTCAATATTGATAATATATATATATTTATTTATCGGCATCTCATTCTTTACTTAAAAAAATATTTTTGGCCCCTTTTATTCAATTTGTAAACCTGCCTTGCCGGCAGGCAGGTTCATTTCAGAATATTGTCATCCATCGCAGAAGTCAATGCAAAATTTGTCAGGTTTTTGAAGTATTTGATCCGGAAGGAATAAAATGTAAGACAAAGGACTGATGAGCCTTTGGTTCAAAAGTTTATTACAGCAGTCATCCATCTAGAAGGGACTTTAAAAAGGTCCCGCACATTAAAATTAAGAATGAAGAATTACGAAATTCCGGTTTTAATGTTGGGAAGGAATTCGTGGTTATATACTAGTCGGGGAAAATTACTTTGGTTCTTATTTCAAGCAAGAAAATTAATTTATATTCGTATCACGTTTTTAAAAGTCCATCCATCATCCATCAAACTTCTCCCATTTTCCATCTCCCATCTTCCATCTCCCATTTTCCATTTTCCATCTTCCATCTTCTTAGCTGCCCCGCTAGGGGTCGAACCTAGACTTTCCTGATCCAGAGTCAGGCGTGTTGCCAATTACACCACGGGGCATTAAAGAATGTATTTAAGTTTGATCTCTTAATCTTAATCTTTTATGATAGGATTAAGAGTAAGATTAAGAGAAAGAAACCTAGTCCTAAACCTTTAGAGACGGATAAAAATCAGGTTTGTAAAAATATGGTTTTTTGGAAATTAAACCAATGTATGCTCATTCCACTTTCGGTAAACTAAAAGTATACCGTAATAATATTATTTTTATATTTTAAGAGTCAATATTCGAAATTAATATGCGGCACAGGTATATTTTATTATTAATCCTATTCATTAGTATTTCAGCATTTTCCCAAACCTATCATTTTAGTTCTTCTTTCGGAAAGTTCAGAAATGCATCCTCATTTTATATAAATCCCTCGGGTTTTATTTACGTAACCGATACCGGTTCTGATGAAGTTTATAAGCTGGATACATTAGGTAATTTACAAAAAGAAATCGGCGGATACGGATGGGATGAGGATTCATTCGATGACCCGGTCGATGTATTCGCCACCCCGTTGAATGTTTATGTATCCGATAAGAATAATCACAGGATTCAGCGCTTCGATAAGGATTTGAATTTTATTTCACTGCTTGCTTCAACCGACGAAACCCCTTTAAACGGGCAGTTCGGGTATCCTCTCGGCTGCGTGACTTCAACTCAAGGGGATATGTTCATACTGGATTCAGAAAATAAAAGGATTATTAAATTCGATCTCTTCGGAAATTTTGTCCAGAATTTCGGAGGATACGATGCAGGCGCATATATGCTTAATTCCCCGCAGAAGATTACCATCACCTGGAGTAATAATATTTTTGTCCTTGATGAAAATATTATAAAGATTTTTGATCCGTTCGGAAACGGGCTGGGATCCGTTGAAACTGAAATTGCTTCAAAGAGTATTTCAATTATTTTCAGTAATTTAACTATAAACAGCGAAAAAGATATTTTATCTGCCGATCTTAAAAACCCGGAATTAAAATTCAGCAAATTAATCCTGGAGGGTTATCCTGAAAAAAATCAGGATGATTCGGATATAGTAAGTGCATTAATCTTTAATAATAAGCTGTACATCCTCAGCTTAAAAGAAATCCTGGTTTATACAAAATAAAGTTGACAAGCAGAATTGAAATATGCGCGCCCGTTGTTAATGCGGTGAGCCCTAGTCAAAAAACAGAAAAGAAAATACCGAAGGTAAAGATAAGAATTTTAAGAGCTTCGATTTTTATCATTATTCTTTTGTGGTGTGCCGGTTTTTCGGTCATCTCATTATTTCCGCAAAATGAAACCTTTCTTGTATTTTATCCTTTGCTAAAAAAAATTTACTCCGGATTCTGCCATCAGGAGCAGGAGAAGTCTATATACATCGGGGAATATTTCCTGGTTTGCGCACGCTGCAGCGGTATTTACTTTGGAGCCTTGTTAAGTGCATTTGCATCAATCTTTATTTTTACAAATAAAAAATTCAGCCTGAGCATTAAAACCGGATTTATCTTTATAATGCCGGTAATCTGCGATATAATTTTATACAATTCAGGATTCTATAATTATTCCGCCGCCGCTGCATTTTCTACCGGAATAATTTTTGGTTCGGCCGTAATTATTTTTATTTTAAGTCTAATTGAAAACAATTTTTTCTACAATCCCAAGGGGCTGAATTGAAAAAATATTTGCCTGGTTTAGTCTGCGGTTTCGGTGCCGCGGTTATCCTGACTGTACCCGGATTAAAAGGATTCGGCTGCTGCTTAATAGTCCCGCTGAGCTCCTTGTTATCGGTTTTTTTGTATAAACGTACCGATAATTCGGTTTTAAAAATTGAAGCGGTTAC
>JBLNGL010000051.1:0-3332 GCA_050264735.1 Ignavibacteria bacterium
CTCGGAAACCTCTCAGATTTTTTGGATTTCCCGGTATTCTGATCTTTTCTGCCGGGTTTGTACTTTCGTTGTATTTATTTTGGTTGAGAATGTTTGGCGGTGAGGGTCTGGCTGATAAACCGATCGTGCTGGTAAGTATTCTTTTAATTGTCTTTGTAATCCAGCTCTTTGCAATCGGCTTAGTCGCTGAGATAATAATTTTCACCCATGCAAAGGATTCAAAGGAATATATTATCGAAGAGATAATCGATGAAACTAAATCTAAAAGAGAGGGAATTAAAAAAAGCCTGGAAGAGCATATTTGATAAAGAAAGGTTTTAATTAAAAAATCCCGGAAGCGGGACTTTTAAATTCTGTATAATATTTTTAATTCTTGGACAATTTATTTAATTGTCTGGCCGCCTTCCTTGAGCTTTTCATTGCTAATAGTATCAAAATTCCTAAATATACAACTACTCCGATTTCAACAACTCCCATCAAATTCTCCTTATATTTTTCACTGCTTTTTACCAAATTTATGCCATTATTAAACATTTATTTTGGTTTTTTATTCCCGGCTTATTCATTGAAGTCCGAATTTTTTCCATAACTTATGTAAAATTTTCTTGCACTTTAGTATTCATCTTCATCTTTTTGTATAAGAACTTTTATGTTTGATTTATATCATTAAGTAAAGTTAAAATGATCAAAACAGAGATATTTCTTTTAACCGGCGAATGGCGCGACATCAATGGGAAAAATGAACTGAGGTTTATCGGAAAATCTGCAGAGTATGGTCCTGTTGAAATAATAATTAATGATTTTAAACCTGTTTTTTTTGTTGAAAAAGTTCCGCTGGAAATTGAGATTCTCAGAGGAACCTTAAAAAAAAGAACAATGCTGAAATCATTTACCGGGAAAAATCTTGATGCTCTCTATTTTTCTTCTCAACGGGAACTCAAAAACGCCGATGAAGAGCTGCACAGGCTTAAGATTGCAACTTATGAAGCAGACATAGACCCGGTAAAAAGATTTTTAATGGAGAAAATGATTAATGTTCAGGCAAGAATTTGCGGGGATGCAGTTCCTAAAGGAAAACTTTTGACATTTCTTAATCCGGAAATGGCTCACTGCAGCAGCGCTCCGCCTGATTTTTGCATTGCTTCAATAGATATCGAAACAGGAAGAAATGGTCTTCTTTATTCAATCGGGATTCATCTTTCTGAAAAATCGAATGAAAAACGGATTGTCTTTATGCTTGGCGAATTGCAAAAGGATGCGCCTGAGTATATTCTTTTTTATCAATCGGAAAAAGAACTGCTGTCGGCATTCTTTGAATGGATTAAAGAAAAAGACCCCGATTTTATTATAGGCTGGAATGTTGTGGGTTTTGATATTTTATTCTTAGAAAAGAAATGCAGCAGACTTAATATCAATTTTGATCTGTCTAGGAATGAGAGCAAGATCATTTTAAGAAAAAGAAAAATCGGAGGATATTTTGTCTCCGTTCCTGGAAGAATTGTTATCGATGGGCCTGCTGCTCTCCGTGCGGCTTTCTTTACTTTTGACGATTATAAATTGGAAACCGTTGCACAGGAAATTCTGGGAGAGGGAAAATTAATTGCACCTTCCCGCAATAAAGTATTCGAGATTGAGCGCCTTTTTAGAGATGATAAAATAAAACTTGCAGAATATAATATTAAGGATGCAGAATTGGTTACTGCAATCTTTAACAAAATCGGAATTATAGATCTTTCCGTAAAACGGGCTCAGCTCTCCGGCTTATTCCTGGATCAGCTTGGATTCATGAGCGCGGCTTTTGATCATTTCTATCTTCCCAGACTTCATAAGAAAGAATATGCTGCGCCAAATATCAAGGATCTGGAAACGCTTCGGCATTCCGCAGGAGGACATGTTCTCGATCCCAAGCCCGGAATTTACCAAGACATAATTTTGCTCGATTTTAAAAGCCTGTATCCCACAATTATACGCACCTTTAAAATTGATCCCTTATCCAGGCTCTTATCGCATGAAAATTCTATTCAGACTCCTGACGGATATAGCTTTTCATCAACCAATCATATTCTGCCTGATTTTATTGCTGAGCTTATGGAAAAACGGGCCGAAGCTAATAGAAAAAAAGATAAGCCTCTTTCTCAGGCAATCAAAATTTTGATGAACAGCTTTTACGGTGTAATGGGTTCATATAACTGCCGCTTTTATCATCCCGATCTGCCTTCAGCAATTACGGGAACAGGAAAATGGCTTCTCCTTGAATGTAAAGAATATCTTGAGAAAAACGGGTATGCAGTAATTTACGGAGATACTGATTCACTCTTTATTAAGCTTAAAGAAGGGGAGGCGGAAAATGCCGAGGCTGCCGGCAGAAGATTAGCATCAGAATTAAATTTTTACCTGAAGGAAAAGCTTGCAGCTGCATTTAGGGTGAAATCATTTCTGGAAATTGAATTTGAGAAGTATTATTCAAAATTTATAATCACAATGGCGCGGAAAGGGGAGACCGGGGCAAAAAAAAGATATGCAGGGATGCGGGTCGCAGAAGAAAAAGAAATATTCGAATTCGTGGGAATGGAGTTTGTGCGCTCTGACTGGACAAAGCTCGCTAAAGAATTTCAGATGGAATTGTATGAAAGGATATTTACTAATAAAGAAATTCACAACTGGATACGGGATGTTGTAAGCCGTATTAGAAAAGGGGAATTAAATGATAAGCTGGTATACCGTAAAAGATTAAGAAAAGATATGTCCGATTATACGAAGAATGTTCCTCCGCAGGTAAAAGCCGCAAGAATGCTTTCAACAGGTGAAGCCGTTGTAAGATACATTATTACAAGGAGCGGTCCCGTTCCGGTTGAGCTCAATCCGCGCAATATCGATTATCAGCATTATATTGATAAGCAGTTGAAACCAATTACCGATTCTGTCATGGGTCTTCTCGGAGAATCTTTTGATTCAATAATTAATTCCGATCAGCTGAGTTTTTTTGATGATATGTAAAAAGATCTGCTGAAGAATCTACTCTAAAAAATCCCCGATAATTTTACTTAGCTGATCAAACTCGATTAGAAAAGCATCGTGTCCGTGGATTGAATTTACTTCAGCATATTTTGATCCGGGAATCATCGACGAAATTTCTATTTGTTCGTTAGCAGGGTAAAGGATGTCGGTAGAAATTCCGATATTAAGCGTTCTGGCTTTTATACTTCCGAGAACCTCATCAATTTTACCCCTTCCGAAACTTACGTCATGCAGATCCATGGCATGAGAGATATACAAATAACTGTTGGCATCAAAGCGGTGTACCAATTTTTCTCCCTGGTGAGTTAAATAGC
>JBLNGL010000052.1:0-3504 GCA_050264735.1 Ignavibacteria bacterium
TTTTTCTTCATAATTTTTTCTGTCGGTAATATCTCTCAATATTACAGTAAAAATCTTTTCCCCGGAAACTTCTACCTGAGAAATTGATGCTTCGATAAGAAATTCTTCACCGTTATTTCTAATGCCGCTGACTCTCCCAAGCTTGCCCATAGATCTATTTGTAATACCGGTTGAACCGAAATTATTGATATGATTGGAATGAATTTCTTTAAAACGGTCGGGGATAAACCTTGAAACAGGCGTTCCGATTACCTCATCGGATTTGATCTTAAACATTTTTTCCGCAGCTTCATTAAAAAGGATAATATTTCGATCTGAATTAATTGAAATAATTGCATCCATTGCGGAATGGATAATGCCCGAGAGGCGGGCTTTTGTATCGATTAATGTCTGCTGTGTCGTCTTATGCTTCTGAATTTCCTCCTTAAGATTGACGCTGATTTTTTCAAATTCTGCCGTTCTTTCAAAAATTTTTAATTCCAGCTCCTGAAAAGTTTTTCTTAATATTTCATCAGCTTTCTTTTTCTTCATTTAATAGTTCCGGACTTAAGGTTAATGATGATTCTAATTTAAGCGGAGGATATTTAATTTACAGTGAATTTCTAGGGTTTAATTTTATTTTTTAACCATGAATCGACAATTGATTTAATTAAGGCATTAAATTCAAAAAAATCGGAAGGTTTAGAGAAAAATGCATTGGCTTTAAGCTTACTGCTCAATATAATATCCTCTTCATGATGAGAAGTGGTTAAAATAACTACAGGCGTATCCGCAAAAGAATTATCATTTCTGATTTCTTCAAGGATTTCAAAGCCGCTTTTCCCGGGCAGGTTTATATCTAATATTATCAAATCGGGTTTGGGGAGGCCCTTATATATTCCGTTATTCCGGAGCAGGTCCATCACTTGAAATCCATTTGTAATTACAAAAAGATTGATATCAAGCTTCAGGAGATTAAGAGATTGTTTTAGTAAATCTATATCAGCTCTGTTGTCTTCAATCAATAAGATTGAACCAAAACCATTTTTATTCATTATATCGGTATTGTGAAGTAAAATGTAGTTCCTTTATTTAATTCTGATTCAAGGTACATCCGTCCGCCGTGCAGTTCAACAATTTTTTTGCAGATAGATAATCCTATGCCCGTACCAGGATACTTTTCACGATTATGAAGTCTATGAAATATAACAAAGATTTTATCATGAAACTTAGGATCAATTCCGATCCCGTTGTCCTTAATCGAAAATATCCACTGACCATTCTTTTTTTCACTTCCGATTTTTATCTCCGGATAATTTTTGCCCCTGAATTTAACCGCATTCTGGATTAAATTCTGAAAAACCTGTCTTATTTGAGTCTTGTCTCCTTTAATAACGGGTAATTCACCAATTTCTATAAGAGCATTCTCTTCTTTGATTCTCAATTTCAAATCATTTAGTACATCTTTTAGAATGACATTGCAGTCAACAAGTTCAAATTTTTTCTTCGTTGTATTTACCCTGGAATATTTAAGCAGGTCATTAATAAGCGCCTGCATTCTTGAAGCACCTTCAATTATATAATCCAAATTCTCAATGTCGGAATTATTAAGAATTTCTTTATTATTCATAGATAGTATTTGAGCATAGCTTTTAACCATCCTGATCGGTTCCTGCAGATCGTGGGATGCGGTATATGCGAATTGATCAAGCTCTTTGTTAGAACGTTTAAGCTCAAGCAATGCGAGCTCCAGCTCTTCTTCGGTTTTTTTTTGTTCATTTATATCAGTAGAAGTACCATACCATTTTATAATCTTCCCGTTAGAATCTTTTACGGGATAAGCACGGCTTAAGAACCATTTAAGCTTGCCGTTTTTTTTCTTTACGCGGTGAATGATTTCATAATTATTGCCGGTCTTAACTGAATTATTCCAAGCATCGGCTGTGGTCTGGATATCATCTTCATGCAGTACCGGAGACCAGGCCCAGCTTCCAACTTCATTTTTGGTTATTCCTTCAAATTCTACTACCTGACTATTGTAATAATCAACAGTTCCGTCGGGATCTGCAGTCCAGACAAGCTGGGGCATAGAATCGGCGAGATGGCGGAAACTTTGTTCACTTAATCGTAATGCTTCCTTAGCTTTTTGACGACTAGTTATATCTTGAAATATTTCAAGAAGAGCAGGCTTTCCTTTATAAATCATTTCCGTATGATAAATCTCAAAAATTCTTCCTCCTAAAACACCCTCAACTTCGATCATAGTTGTAGTTCCAACCGGTCTGGGATTTGGTAACGGACAATCATTACATTGTTTTTTATCATCCTTATAAATTTCCCAGCATTTTTGTCCTTTGATATTCTCAGCCGCAAATTTAAGAATGCTTTCATTCGCAAATAAAATCATTCCGGTTTTATCCACAATCTGCATCCCGAAAGGGACTGTGGAAGAAATAGTTTTATGGAGCGACAATGATTCATTAAGCTCATTTTCTGTTTGCTTCTGTTCAGTAATATCATGCACCATCCCTATTGAAAGAAATATCTTACCGGATCTGTCTTTAAAGTGTTCACATTTTTCACGGACAAATCTAATTTCACCTGTTGCTCTTCTGATAACACGATGTTCAATTTCATAAGTGTCTTTGCCGTCTCTGATTGAACTTGAGTAAGCTTCATTTACTGCTTCACGATCCTCAGGATGCACTGCTTCAAGAAAGGCTTCATAAGTGGCTTTGAATTCCTGCGGCTTAAGCCCAAAAATTTTATAAACTTCATCAGACCAGGTTAATTTGTTATTTATCAAATCGAGCTGCCAGCTTCCAAGATGTGAAATCTCCTGTGTAGTTTTTAAAAGTTTTTCACTTTCACGTAAAGCTCTTTCCGCTTCCTTTCTATCGTGTATATCCCGCCCGACTCCCTGGATTTCGATAATTGTCCCATTGTCATCAACAATAGCAGTATCGCTCCATTCAATCCATCTCAAACCTTCGGAGGTATATGCGCGCTGTTCCATTGTAATACGGTAAGGAGGAGATTCCAGCCCCTTCATTTTTTCCAGTGTAGCGGGAAAGTCATCCGGATAAACTAAAGGCTTGAAAGTAGACTTCCCTATCAGATCTTCCTTTTTAAAACCAAATTTTTTACAAAATGCTTCATTAACAAATGTAAAACGTCCTTCCATGTCGACCCTAACTAACAATTCCTGCTGTGTTTCAACAACCTCACGGTAATGCTGTTCACTAATCTTTAGTTTTTGTTCAGCTTCTCTGCGTTCGGTTATATCCTGAAGTATTGTGAGGATGGATTGTTCACCGCTTATTTTAAGAAACTCCAATGAAAGCAATGCTGTTCGTTCCTCTCCATTTTTTGCTTTAATCTTCAATTCGAAATCATTCACAGACCCATTATTTTTCAATAGCTGGACTGCTTTTTCCCTATCATCGGGGTTTACAAACATATTTAAAGCCATTGAACTATTTCCAATGATTTCACTGCGGGAATGGCCAAAAAGCTTAAGGTAAG
>JBLNGL010000053.1:0-3815 GCA_050264735.1 Ignavibacteria bacterium
ATTTTTCATCGTGTGGCTGGCAAATCTGCTTCATAATATCCGCAAGCACTGAATAGTAAATAACAATATTGCTGGGCAGAATTTTGTCGAAGAAACCAAAATGCTTTTCAATTTCTGTTTCGGTTTCAAGCACTTTGTCGGCTACATACACTTTAAAGTTCAATGCTTCTTCTTTAGCAGTTGCAGCAATCTCAACTTTAATATATTCAGTTTTAAATTCACTGGTGGTAGCAGTTTGTTCTAATATTTCCTCTAACCGCAGTTCGTAAGACAACTTAAAACCAAACTTTGATTTTTCTCTTAAAAAAGCATCGCTGAATATTTGGGCTATGGTTTCTAATATGCTCGACTTACCCGAACCATTTATACCAATGAGAATAGAAACATCTTTCCGAAAGTTGATGCTAAACTTTTTAAGCAGTTTATAATCTTCTATGTAGAGTGATGTTATTTGCATTGGTTAATTTTTAAAAACTGCTTGTTCAAATTCTTTAATGGCTTCTTGTCTGTTCAATGATGCCTGAATATCTAATTCCTGTATTTTATCTTTCATAGCTTGCACCTTTTTTATAAAATCTTCTTGCACTTTTTTAGGAGGAACTGGTACTGTTAAATCCTCAAGAAATGATTTTGGAACTCTTTGTTGTCCTGCTGAACCTGTAAAATGTGTTGTCGCTTCTTTTCTAACAAGTTCAAGTCTAAGTAAATGGTATATAAACTCAATAAGGAATTCATCATTTTTTTGTCTAACTATATGGTACTCTGTTGAACCATACCCAAAACCGTTCTGTAAATCCTTTACAACAGCGGATTTCCCATTTTCCATACAGGGAGTTATTCTTGCCCATAAAAGGTCGTCGTTTTGAAATTTTGTATATCCCTGACTATTTCTTATCAGCCCTTTCTTTTTTTCGATTACTTTGCCATAATCATCAGATATACATTCCATTGGCAGAAAAGCGACTTCATCGTTTTCAGTTAAACTTTTGAAAGAAGTTGATGGATTTATAAAGACTACCTGCGAAAGAGGTTTGTTTTCATATTTATCCGAATTAAGTAACCCTGTTTTGGAATTAATTAGATTATCTACTCCCCATTTTCCTATTATTGATGCTTTAATAAAATTTAACCCTTTGTTAGTTTTTGACCTTTCTGTTTTCTTTATACCAAGAAATGAGAAAATAAAATCATCAGCATCATACTTAATTTGACTCCTTTGATTTTCCAATAGTTCTGAAGCTGCTATTCTCTGAGAATATTTTTTTAATATTTCCCTTTGCTTAACAATACTTGGTAATGGAATATCCAGTGATTTCAAAATATCAAAAGTGAGGTTTTGTCTAACAGATCCCGTAGTGTTTTCATTAATTATTTTATTAAATCGTTCGGTTTTAAGCAACTTGAAAAGAAAATCGGGCAACAGGGTTTCTTTGCAGCTAAACACTACATAAGCAGGACTGATATATTCATGTTGGTGTTCTACTGTACGCATTCCTATACTACCGACATTTATACGGTAGGGGTTATAAGCCAGCCAATCCACTTCCATTTTTTTGAATGCCTGGTTTATGTTTGCCCCTTTTTCTTTATATGCATCAAAAATTCCGATTTTGTTGTTTACTCCCAATATCCCAAATTCTTCATTGGGGTAATCATATAGTTTTACTTTCTGACTTTGTTCCTGAATATGCAAGCCAAATTTTACTATCGGGTAATTAGATTGTATTCTTTCAGAAGCATAGCGTTTTACATCCCATAACACTATATCACGGAAAGGCAAAAATTTTAATTTATCATATGTGGCTGCTGGCATTCTTTTATTTTTTTCCGTAAAACACTTCCGGTTCGTTTGCTTCAATCACTCTTTGAAATCTGTTTTCAAACACATCATATTGCACTTTTACAAAATAGTCTTTCCATAACTTGTTTTTAATACGGTATTTTTTGAATTCTTTGGCAACAGGTATCAGTTCGTTTTCAATAGGAGCACCTGTGGTGCTAATGCCTGCTTTTTCTATTTCCACAATCGGAATTTCGTAATCGAATTTTGTTTTCACTTCTACCTTTATTTCATCTTCTATCTGTTGCACCAATTGGTTTAATTTTTCTTTTAATTCTTTCTTCATTTCTTTGCTAATACCCTTTGTTGCAAGTTGGGTTTCCAACGCTTCAATTTCTTCTTTGTATTTTTCGTTGGCAGTTTCGGTAGCTTGTACTTTTATCTTGTTGTATTGTTTAGCTTCTTCATCGGTAAATTTTTTAAAGAAGAGCAAACTTGGTTTTACGGTAGCACCAGAGGCAATAAACACATCTTGCGGAATGGAAGTGATGTTAATGATTTTTGCTTTGCCTTCTACATAATCTCTTACCTTTTGCAGCTTGGTATTGTTTAAAACTCCTTCGGGCAATACAATTGCCATTCTGCCGCCTGCACATAAAAGATTTAAGCACCGCTCAATAAACAGTACTTCTGTTAAGCTGCTCATTTCCCCAGTATCAAAAAGGCTTAATACTGATTTGCCGATATTATCATTGATTTGCTTTAATGCCTCTACATAATCGTTGCCGTAGCGTTCTGTGTATTTTGCAATGCGTACAAAATCGGTGTATTTATCCTGCTCGGTTATTTTCAATGATTTTTCCACCCTTGAACCGAAGGGCGGATTTGTAAGAATAATATCAAACCGGCCGTCAAATATGCCATTCACATTTAATAACCCATCGTGATGATGTACACCACCATGTCCATCACCGTGCATTATCATATTCATCTTAGCAGTCCGTGCCATTCTTGGGTTGGCATCTGTGCCAAAAATGCAATCGAAAGAAAGCCTACGAATGCGGCTGTCGGGGTTATTAATGTCTAATTCCGCATTGAGCAAACTGAATTGCTCATTTACAATATGGTCAATTTGCTCCTGTTCTTTCTCACTTAATTTAGCAAACGCATCGGTGTAATATTTTTTCTTTATTTTTTCTTTTGCCTGTTGAATATCTTCTTCAATTTTTGCTCTTACATATTCAAATACTTTGATAAGAAAACCGCCACTACCACAACAAGGGTCGCAAATGGTTTCACCTTCCTGTGGATCAAGAATTTCAACCATATAATCTACAATGGTTCTTGGTGTAAAGAACTGACCCAACTCACCTCTGAATGTTCTGCCCAAAAACTGCTCAAATGCAATGCCTTTTACATCATGGGAAGTAGTAGAGAGGTTATATATTTCCAATTCCTTTACAATAGCCTCAAAGCTTGCCTGTTTGATTTTTATTTTCTCATTAGGATCGAATAAATCATCGTCTTTAAACTCATTTTTAGTAAGCTCAAACCAATAGTCCATATACGGAATATCCATATTGGGACCCTGCAACCTAACATTTACAGGACGTATATTCTTATCGTAATGAGCTTCTTGTTTTTTGAATTGCTTTAAAGAAAAAACATTGTCTTCATCTGGGTTTCTCTCATAGCGGATTTTCATGAATAAGATTTTGCTTATTTCATCAAAGGCTGCTTCCGGTGAAAGCTTATCATTATTACGAATGATATTGTGACATTTAAAAAGTAGTCTGCTAAACTCATCTCTTGTAAAGGCTTTTGTTTGAGCTAACAAGTCCTTTACTTTTTTATCGTTTACTGCAGTAGTACCATCAGGTATATCAACAATCTCTTCCAGCTTTTTTGGAAGTTCTCCTTTTACGACTTTGAAAATCCTTGTTTCCTTTAAGTTGGTAGTAACAAAAAAATCTGCACCAGCCCAAGAAGCATAATTGAAACCTTGGTAATAGTCCTCCTCGTGCACTGTAATATG
>JBLNGL010000054.1:0-15979 GCA_050264735.1 Ignavibacteria bacterium
CAATCTGCTTTACGGCATGATCCTGCCCCACTACTCTCTTTTTTAATTCATCCTCAAGCTGAAGAAGAGTCGTCATTTCATCCTTTGTCATATTTCCAACCTGAATGCCTGTCCAGGCTTCGATCACTTCAGCAACAGTATTGGCGGTAACTTCGGCAAAAACCTGGGGATTTCCGTTCTGCATAGAATTTAACTCATCCTTTACTTTGGTGATCTCCTCAATAATAACATGATCGCCGTTCACCTGTCCATATATTGCAAATCCGCTTTTAGGCGAGACTTCACCGGCAGAGTTGACTACATTCTCCAAAATCTGAGCACCGCCTGAGAGTTTTTTCTTTCTTAAATCCATTAATTTTTTTGTAAGCTCGCTTTCTTTCCCCCATTTTTCTTCATTCATTTTAATTTCAGATTCCAATTTTGATTTCTGCTGACTTAAATCCGAAAGCATTTCCTGGTCGATAGCTAAATCCATGTTAAAATCTTTCTGCTGCGAATTAATTGCCATCTCAAGAGACTTTAACCTGCTGTGCATTAGTTCCAATTTGGGGGGTTTGCTGGTAAGGGACATTTTAACACGGGTGGCTGCGGTGTCCAGCAAATCAACTGCTTTGTCGGGGAGCTGCCTCCCGGCAATATATCTTCTAGACAGCTTAACTGCAGCTTCAACAGCTCCATCGGTAATATGAATGCCGTGATAAGCTTCATATTTATTTTTTATTCCTCTTAACATTAAGGAAGCTTTCTCGTCATCGGGTTCACTTACATGAATAGGCTGAAACCTTCTTTCAAGTGCAGCATCCTTTGCAAAATATTTATTGTATTCCAGGTAGGTAGTAGCCGCGATAGCTCTGAAAGCTCCTCGAGCTAAAGCAGGTTTAAGAAGATTTGCTGCGTCGCCTCCTCCAGCCGATGCACCCGCGCCGATTAAAGTATGTGCTTCATCTATAAAAAGAATTGCAGGCTTTTTTGAATTAGTTATTTCATTAATAACTGCTTTTAATCTTTTTTCAAATTCGCCGCGCATTTTAGTACCTGCCTGAAGCGATCCCATATCCAGAGCATAAATCTGGTTATTTTTCAGAATTTCGGGCACTTCGTCCGCGGCAATTTTTAAGGCAAGACCTTCAACTAAGGCAGTTTTGCCTACTCCAGGTTCTCCCAGTAAAATGGGATTAGATTTTTTTCTTCTGCATAATACTTCAATAACCTGTATTATTTCTTCATCTCTTCCCAGAATAGGATCAATCTTTCCTTCCTTTGCCTGTGCAGTAAGATTTGAGGTATAAAGATCAAGTACTGTTTCTCCCGGAGCCATTTCTCTTGCTTCCTCTTGGGAAATAACTTCGGAAGCAACTTCCGGATCTTCTGCGGAACCTTTTATTATTTCGTAAAAATTAGTACGGAGATCTTCCTGCTTAACGGGAGCAAGAATATCCATTAACCTGCTGGTTATTATCTGCTCCGAAGTTAAGAATACTTCGAATAGAGCTCCCGATCTTATTTTATTTTCATGATGATGAACAGAGCTTGTAATCCATGCTTGTTCCAGCAATTCCGTAAGAAGAGGTGAGAGCTTCGGCTTCCCTGAATTACCTGACTCCAGCTCATTCAGATTTTTAGTTACTACGGATTGCACATCACCTGCATCAACTGCATAGTGCTTTAAAATCAAAGGGATATCGCCCTGCCCGTCTTCAAGCAATGCATTTAATAGATGATCAAAGGTTATTTCATAATGATTCCTTTTTATTCCCAAGCCGGTCGATGTATCAAGGTTTCTCACCAGATAATTATTGAGCTTAAGCAGAAGCGACTTTAAATCTTTGCTTTGCATTTTAATCTCCTAATAATTTTTGGATATCACTTTCGATTTTTAACAATTGCCTTAAAACTGATTTTATCAGACATGCATAATCTCTTCATAGGGAAGATTTACTTTCACGCATTCACTTTCCGGCACTCCCAGCCAGACAGATGAGCCCAGCTTTAATCTTTCGTCGTTCCATGCAATCGCGACGATAGTTTCAGATTTAATTATGAATTCAAAATTAAATTCGAGGCCATCGTTTAGATAAATGTTCAGCAGCTCAATTAATTTATTTGAGTTCTCTGTCCCTGGTAAAAAATTCAGGTAATCTTCAAAACTTATAGGGCCGATTTCCAGAGCAATCCTGCTGGAGTAATCCCTTATAGTTCTCCCGATAAAAACATTAAAGCCTAACCTGAATTCTTTTTGGCCTAATCCCGGAATATCGGACAATTCAATCCATTGCGGAATAAATTCTTTAACCTTCATCGGATATCCCGGAAAAATATACCAAAGAAGGATCATGAGCCCGGATTTGTTGCGTACTCTAAGGCTTAAGATTCCTGAAAATTTCAGCAAGAAAAATTTAGAAAGCTTATTAAACTCCAGTTTTGCATTCTGAGTTATCCCGGTAAAAGAATTAATTCTTTCTGCAATTTTATTTTCTGTATTTCCGTTTAGATGAAGATAAAACCTGTATTTCTTCCAAGTTTGGTAATATAGCCAATAAAAACGGTTGTTGAATATATCCAGGAAATTCTGAAGAGGAACTTCTCCGGAACCGAGAATTCTCTGCTGTACGGCCACCTGATCGTGGTAACACCTGGGCAAAGGAGAATTAATACCGTACAAGCCCATAAAAGTTAAAACAAAATTTAAGAAGCCGTCATTATAGAATATTTTTTTTATGTCTCTCGGAGGGTATTCATAATTTTCGTAAGGCTGGAACTTCAGAACAGGATAATCCGGCAAAAATGATTCGGAAGAATTATTTTTAAATTCTTTCCTCGAAATATTTTCACCGACAAAAATGGCCTGCCAGATATTATAAGCTGGGCCGTTCTGCAGTAAATCTTCTCTTATACCGGAATAATTTTCCCTAAGTTCGGCTGCCATGCATATTCCTTACCGGTTGCTGTTTCTGAAATTTTCAAAAAGACATAAGAATTCAGAGTTACGTATTGACTCAGGAAATTATTCAATACCATGCCCATTAAGTTTATTTCACCTTCACCGTTTTCATACTCATTGGGATCTACTTCAATATGCAGCTCCAAACCTCTGATTAATGCCTGGTTAATTACTTTACTAATTAATTTGGGTTTATGAATTTTTTTTATTCCGTCAATTCTCTTTTTATTAGGATGGTTAACCGCTTTCGCCCAGTTATATAAACTCAAAATATTTTTTAAGGCGTCAGGATCTGAAATTGATGTGTAGCTGATTGAGAGATGAGCGATTAAAGACCATAAATAATTCTGCCTTTCCGGGCATTCAAGCACTTCGCTGGGAAGAGTAAGGTTGGATGCTTCAATACCCGAAGGGAAATTTACTGGTTCCTTAATTGAGCCGACTTCAAGATATGAGGAAGGCAGAAATCCGTTGGACATCGTTGATTCTATGCTCAAGGTTTCTTTTGGAAAGGAATCCTGTTCCATACTTGGTCCGAATAACCTTATAAATGTTTCATTCATATCGCCGGGGATAACCCTTCGGAAGACGGAATAAAATCTTTTGTAATTATATTCGGGATCATTCGTTTCCAATATATCATGGGAGGTTATAGAGACATATTTATACTGATGAAACTTATCCTCACTGATTCCCGAGACTTTATCAACCGAGTATATCTCTCTGCTTTTCCGCCTGTCCAGATCAGGTACAATGTAATACTCGGGTAGCCTCTGGTTTACAATTACTTCTTCGGTTGATCTGGAAAATAAGTTTATAATAGGAGCACAGTGAAGAAAAATATTATTGATTGTTGGCATTCTATCGCGGGGAATTTTTCTCTGAAACTCAATTTTAATTTCAAAGGGGACAGAGGAACCTGAACCTATAAATTTTTCCAGGCCGTTTATTTCAATGAAGAAAAATTTATCCGGAAATGAAAAATACTCCTGGAGCAGCCGGTACCCTGAAAATGTACGCTTCACATATGGCAGTATCGAATAATCGTTTCCTTCGCCGCTATCTGATATATCTGTTAGTTCGGGAATTTTAATTTTGCAATCTTCAAGCAAGCGGAATTTCTGATCAGGATTGTCTGCTTCCCTGACAGAAATTGAGGATAAATATTTAGTCAAATACAAATGAAGATTATACTTAATTGAAGCAGCGCCGTGAAGATAGATCTGGAAATTTTCCATTCCCAGCGAATTATAATCTATATTCCTGTCCGGGATAATTTTAAGTATTAATGCTGATATTCCCTGCGGAGTTTCTTCAACTCTCACTTGATCCAATTTAACAGGTCTGATTACCAGATCCTGAGTTGTCCGGAAAATAAAATCTGCCGGTTCTTCCTTTTCTGTTATACGGCTTTTTTCCAACGGCCCCGAATGTACTTTATATTTTACTTTATACTTACCCGTCTTCGTTTGAATTTCACTCCCCTTTTTAATTACCACAGGTGCAGTTATTGCCCCGGCCTTATGCCTTGCCTGTAAAATTGCACAAGAAGGGAAAGGTTTTAAAAGATGAGGGAAAAGAATATCTAAAATACCTCCGGCAATTTCAGGGAATTCATCATCAAGCCTTTCGTGGATGCGGCCTGCAAGAAATGCAAAACCTTCAAACAGCCTTTCAACGAAGGGATCCTTACGTTCTCGCTCGCTCATATGGAGACGTGAACCTAGAGTAGGATGTTTTTTACTGAACTCCTCGCCGGCAGTCTGAAGAAAATTATATTCCCGTTCGAAATACCGTTCAATGCTCATTTAAACCTGTCGAATGATTGAATGGATGAATAATTGAATGATTAAATTTCAACAGAAGAGTTTTTACCGTAATCGCTAAGGCATGATGGCATGAAAGCATGAATTGATGTCTGTTCTGTTTGGAGGGAATTGATTATTGAATGTATATTGATATGGTTTTTCCATTTTCCATTTATCATTTCCCAACTTCCATCTTATTTAAGGTCTTTTTCGAACATTACTTTAGTCCAGCCGGTAGTAGAAAATTCCGTTAAAAGTATTTCTTTCCCAGGAGTTTCTTTAATTGTGGCTATAATTTTAAGAGTAATTCTCATTGATTCCTGGTCAAAATCTGATTTTTGCACCTGGACATCGCCTATTCTCGGTTCATATTTCATAATAACATTTTTTATTTCCCTCTTCACAGGATCAATGGAATTGCCGGAATCAAAATAAAGCTGAAGTATATCGGGCATTCCAAAGTCAGGCAGATGCTGCACAGAACCCTGCCTGGTAGACAGCACCATCCGGAGGTTTTCTATTATACTGCTTCTAAGTTTCTGTTCTTCCGACAAATCATCGAATAAAGTTGGATCGAGTTCATCAGCATTTGCTGCTTCTGAAACGAACTGACCCACGAGTAGATCGTAAAGGCTAAGACTTTTCATAAGGGGTTATAGGGAAATAAGGTGTATAGGTATAAGGTATAGAAAGAGGTATAAAAGTAATAAATTTAAAGAATTCTCAATGTTCAATGTTCAACTCTCAATTATCAATTATACTACCATACACGATATTGTGAATTAAAATGGAAAGCTGATTATTGATCATTTGACATTCGAGCCAAAGGCTCATCAGCCTTTGGTTGAGAATATTTTTCGCTTCCTCTCTATAATTCAATCATTCAGTCATTCAATCCTTTCATCTTTCATTTTCCATCTCAAAAGGTTTCCCCTGTGTAACTGATTCCCACCTTTATAAATTCCCACTTAAATTCCCTGGCAAGCATTTTAACTTTCTCCATATGGCCGTAGCTTTCAAATTTCGGATCGAAAGCAGAATGCATCCAGTTGCCGATCGAAATTATTTTTGCATCCTTCAAAGTAATATTGAAATATGGCTCTTCGGTTCCCGTTTCCGGTGCAATCCTGAAAAGGGTTATCAAAATTTCTGTACAGGTATCTCCTTTGCAGACTATCTGATACAGGAGCGGTGTCAGTTCATCAACCACTTTCACAATCTCAAATGGTGTTATTTTTCGGAAACCCTGGACAGTAGTATCTTCATTGTTGTGAGGGAGATAAACCTCATGATTGAACTCCCAAATGAAACTGGATCCATTCTCACGGGGACCTTTTAAGGTATTCCCTTCATGGTCTTTAAAAATTATTTCACCTTTTATAGCCACTTGCTTCCTTTGAAAGAATGTAAAAAGGTTAGGTTTGCCGGTGATGTTTTAAGTTTTAACTAAAAGAATTCCCCTTATAAAATCTAATCCGAACAGAGGTTTACCAGTATCATGCCTGAAAGTGCAGGGCAGGCTTATCTGTATATTCAATATTTCCTTCTTTAAATACCAAAGTAATTTCCTCGGCAACAAATGAAACGGTTTCAAGCTGGCCGACACTTTCCTTATCGTTTTCCGTAATTGAAGGCATGCTGTTGATGATATTTACAATATGCGCCTTAGTAAATAAATAAGAGAAGTAATTTTTTTCTAAACCTGTTTCCGGCTCGATTCTGAAAAGATTTACAGTTATTCCCGTAAATATTTCATTGCGGCATAAACCTTTAAATATCTGCGGAGTAAGCTGGTCGATTTCTTTGGTTACACTGAAAGGAAGAACTCTCCTCTGTCCCTGGATCTTTCCGTGAGAATCATGAGGTACCTGTGCATTAAATGTGAAATCGAGCACCAGGCTTGAACCATCTTCACGCGGACCTTTAAGATCATTACCATCAGCATCTTTCATTAGTATTATTCCTTTTACTGCCATAACATGTCTCCATCATTTTTTAATTAGAATTAATCGTGTTGATATAGGTAAAAGATGACATCTTTTTCATAACATAATCCGGACTATTGGTTTCACCAAGATCAATTGATAAAAGTCTTTGTTATAAGGGATGTCATCTTTACTTTAAAATTAAATGCCCGTCTTATCCTTCAGTAAAATGAAGAGCAGGTTCGTCCATAAATTGAATATTTCCTTCTTTAAAGAGCCAGGTAACTCTTTTGGCAACAAAACTGATGGATTCAAGATGACCGACATGCTCATTATCCTTATTCGTAATTGAAGGCATCGAATTTGCTTGTTGAACAATGTGGGCATCTTCAAACACATAAATGAAGTAGTTTTTCTCGAGGCCCGTTTCGGGTTCGATCCTGAAAAGGAAAACTGTTATCATCGAACACCTGGCTGCAGTACAAATAATTTGAGCCAACTGCGGCGTAAGCTGATCAATTTCCTTCGTAATTGTAAAAGGCATGACGCTGCGCTGCCCCTGAATCTTACCTTGAGCATCAAATGGAAGCGTAACACCGAAACTGAAATCCAGGATCAGGCTTGAGCCATCTTCCCGGGGACCTTTAAGATCATTCCCCTCACCGTCTTTAAATTGAATCGTTCCTTTAACTGCCATGATACACCTCTATTATTTTATTTTACGAATAAGTTAATTATTAATTGTTTCCATGTGATTTTTATAGGGCTTTGGCTGAAGCTTCGATCAGTGTGCATATTATTTCATCAGTACAAACTTCTTTGTTGAAACAAAACGGCCGGCCTTTAAGCGGTAAAAGTATACTCCGCTTGCTAAAGGAAAATGTGACTGGGGCGAATCAATGCTTGCAGCGGAAAATCTGAAATGGTATTGACCAGGTTCCAGCTCTTCGTTGACTATTGTGGCTATCTCATTTCCAAGAAGGTCATAAATTTTCAGCGACACTAATCCGAAATCCGCAATCCGAAATACGAAATTTGTTAAAGGATTAAATGGATTCGGATAATTTTGCATCAGCTCGTAAGTTCCCTGGATTTCAGAATGCCGTGAAACGGTTTCCGTTGTTCCTGGATAAATAAATTCGATTTCTTTCCATGAAATCCACGAAGGACTTTCGGTGGTTGTTATTCTAAAATATTGATAAGGCTTTAAACTGTCAGTAGCTGTATAATTTAAGATCTGATCAATTTGCGTATACTGCCTGAATTGATAAATAAGTTCAAATTGATCATCCTGCTGATCTCCTTTTCCCCAAATCTGATGAGTAGTTTCACCCGCAGGCCATTGGTCAATTAAAAGATTAACTCCGCTGATCGTTCTTTCTTCAGGAAATTTAATTTGAATCCACTGCGGGGCAAAATCGCCCGAACTCCAGTTTGTTCCGGCATTATTGTCGAATGCCAAATCCGGTGTTTGACTTTCAAGGAATTTAGAAGCGGTAACAAACGCCGAATCAACAATAAAGGTTTTATTCTGAGCACACAAATCTTCTAAGCTATTATCACAATATTCTATTTGACCACCGACCATTGTCAGAAGGATCTTAATATCAAGAAGTTCTTCAGGAACGGAAATGTTAAGAGGATTATCAGAGACTATAACAAGATCAGCCCATTTGCCGGTAGTTATGCTGCCTTTCTTTTGTTCTTCAAAAGTTGCATACGCTCCGTCTGCAGTCAGTAATTTAAGACAATCTTCAATCGTTAATCTTTGGGCCAGTTCCCAATCTGCTTGATCCCGGTTCAGATAACCTTTCCTCGCAACTGCCTGGTAGATAACTCTGAATGGAGAATAATCGCATGGAGTATCGTTGAAAGGAGCATCTGTGCTTCCCGTAATGTGCAAACCTTCACTTTCAGCATCAACAAAATCTTTCCAGCGTAAACACCATTCAGGATGTGTATTGCTTATGTAAGTCTGAAAGGTAAATTGATCGGGCCAGTCGGGCGGACCCATTAACTGAAACGATGCAATTATTCCCTTCTGCTTCATCCGTTCCAGCTGATCATCGGAAACTTTAACAGCATGTTCAATACGGTACCTGTAATTCTCGTTTGACTCGGCTCCGAGCACTTCTTCATAAGCAGTCAGAATTTTCTCTACAGCACTTTCATTAACCGCATGGGCGGCAATTTGCCATCCGCTGCTATGGGCAAGCTGTACAAGTTGAGTTGTCTCTTCCTCGGAAAGAATATCCGCAGTACCGAAAGGATCATCGACATACATTTTAACTCCTCTTGCCCAAATGCGTTCCGAATAAATTTTCCCGGGAGTTCTCATAGAATCAGCCAAGACATGAATCAGGGAACCATCATCCAGTGTTCCCCAGAATCCATTTAATCTGACAGACAATTCTCCTCTCCGGTCCAGGTCCAGGGCATTGTTCAAATGTTCGGGTGCGAAATCAGGACGACCGAAATTAAGTTCGGTAATGCTGGTCCAGCCGTTTGATGATAACATTTCCATTATTTCTTCAAGCGAAGGATAAGTTGTGTCATTTGAAACCGAACAGATATGCTGTCTCCAGCTAAACCAATGAGAATGAGAATCATTGAAGCCCGGAAGCATTGTTAGACCATTGAGATCAATAATTTTAGTACCGCCTCCTGGAATTGCCAGATCAAGGATTTCTTCATTGGTTCCTACCGACATAATAGTATCGGATTTAAGTGCCACTGCTTCCGCTGAAGGATGCGCCGGATCCATTGTAATAATTGATCCATTGAAATAGACGGCATCAGGAACTGATGCAGAAGAATCAGTGACGGAAAGTGCAGGGACCAGGATCTTTTCCCTGGTTAGGATAAAGTCTGAAGCAATGATTAAGAGGAATACTAAAAGTTTTGATGTTTTATAAACTAACACCCTTAATTTTCAGAATTTCATTGTAAGCAGAAGAACATTCCGCTGTTAGAATGCTCAAATCTGCTTAGAATGTTTTAAATAAATAATTATTTTTCTTCAACCGAATGGAAAGCAATAAGTCTGAGATTTATATCCATTCCCGTGATGGCCACATGAGGTCTGAATTCCGCAGTTATCTGGAAGAAGCCCGGTTTTTCCGGTAATTCCGATACTTTAAGCTGGTATGAACGGAGAGGTCTTTCTGCTATAACCGTTTCAGGAGGATTCGGGAAATCTGCCACCAAAGTATCGAGCCATTTCTTGAGATCTCTTTCAATTTCACCTGCTCCGGCATTCTTTCCGATAAAGGTTAACTGCCTGTATTTAAGATAATGAGCAATCCTTGTTACCAGCATTGTATACTGAAGCCTTGCGCCGACGGAGTAATTTGCAGTTGCTTCAGGATCACCTTTAATCTGTTTTGGCCTGTTTACCGAGGGAACTTCGAAGAAGCAGGCGTAATCGGTTCTATCCCAGTGGGCAAGCGGAATAAATCCGAGATCGCAGAGTTCCTGATCTTTTGCCTGACCAACGGAAGCTTCAACAGGGACTTTTAATTTTTTCATACCGTGCTCTTCATAAGTGGGGGTAGGCAGATTTTCAACTTTACCGCCTGAATCGACACCTACAATCTTCACACTCCATCCCCATTTTTCAAAGCTTCTGACCATGTTTGAAGCCAGAGCATAGGAAGCATTGCACCATAAACTATGGTCACTATTTTCGCGGTAAATACCTTCCGAATAATTGAAGTTTTTAGTCGGCTCCGACTCTGCATTATACGGCAGCCTTCCCAGGAAACGAGGGAGTGCCAGCCCTATATATTTCGAGCGGTCATCATCCCTGAAAGCGCGCCATGCTGTGTATTCGGCACCGTCTTTTATCTGTTCGGTTAGGAAACGGTTATTCATTACATCGCCGAACGATTTTTCCCCGAAGAAATTATGACCCGCGTTGGCAATTACAGGAAGCTGTGCAGATTCTGAAAGAATCGATAAATGCTGCAGCAGACTGATATCCTGCGGAGAATTTGTTATCTGGAAATCTCCGACTATTCCTGTGTAGGAGTGACCCCCGACTTTATCGTATGCACCCCAGTAGATATGATGCCATAACCCGGAATCCTTCTCGTAACCTTCCCCATTTGCAGCTTCATTAAGATCTTCATAAAGCTCTTCTTTAGTTACATCGAGAAGTTCAAATTTGATCGGCTTGCTGAATTCCGTATTCTGAACAAGGAACAAAAGTCCTCTCCATGTCGATTCAAGTTCCTGGAAATCAGAATTATGAATTATTTCGTTCATCTGGGCACTGAGCACAGTGTCAATGTCTGCAATGTAGGAATCAAGCAAAGCCCCGGTTACTTTGAATACCTGGGATTCTTTCCCTACTTTGCCTATAAACTCAGCAACAGCACTTTTTTTGCTCTCATCGAGCAGCGATAATAATTTATCAACAGAACTCTGTGCAGTTTCTGTTGCAACTGTTTGTTCTTTAGCCATTTTAAATAACCTCCAAATTCTTGTTTTGTTTTAAATAAGGATCATTAAAGAAGCTAACATGGTTATGCTTCAGGAGCAGCTTCCTTTTTCTCCTGCGACGCTCCGAGTTTTGACAAAAGATCATCGATGCTGCCGCTGCCGTCCTTCAAAACACCTTCTAATGCTCTTTTCAAATTTGCGTCCTTCAATACTGAAAGCTTAAGCTGTTTTAATCTTTCGCGAGCTTCAAGAAGCTGCTTCAACGGTTCAACCTTTTTTACAATTTCATCGGGATGAAAATCCTTGATGTCCTGGAAATCCAGTTTTACTTCCATCTGAGCTTCAGGATCATCAGACAATTTATTTTTAACAACCAGGTTGAGCTTAGGATTATAATCCTTAAGGACTTTCTGAAAATCTCCTTTCCTGCTGATTGTTCTGATTCTTCTATCCTTAACCATCCCCTGACTTCCGGGCTCACTTTTACTAAAATTCCCGGGCAAAAGCAGTCTATAGTCAAGTTCTACACTTTCCTTTGCATCGCTGCTCGGAAGTATAGAAACTTTAACTCTCTGCGCTATTTTAGGTGTCGTTAGCCGTGCCATTCTGACCTCCTGTTATTTTTTATTTTGATTTAATTTTATTGCCAAAATCCCGTCGTATTTAGCAATTTTGTTGAATAATTCTTTTTGCTCCTTCTGCAGTGAAATTATTTCCCCTTCAACTTTTGATTCGTCAATAATTTTCGAATTGATTAGATATGAAGTTTTCCAAACAGCAGTAGATAATGCAGGTTCCCAGTCTGAAAGATTATACAAGTCAATTTCTTTTATTAGTTCAGAAAGAAATACTTTACTCAAATCATACTGTTTTGCGTTCAAACAGTAGCTAGAAATGTTTAGTTTCCGTAAAAATTTGCCTTTAAGACTCGTATCGGTTTCAACTCCCTGCTGCATTAAGGAAAGATTCTCTTCAAACTTTTGCGGTAATTCTTTTATAAAGCTCTCATATTCTTTATTGATATGATCATAATTCTCAGCAATGATCGGCGGGAGAACGCTCGATTCACTTTTACCTCCTCCGAAAACATTTTTCACTTCATCATTAATCCAATTAACCGTATCATCGTCAGCAAAAGGAGTCTGCATATCTCTGAATTTTAACTGTGCAAAATCGGGTATTCTATCCAGTAATTTTGCCAGATGGAATTTGATGACTTCCGAAGCCTTAAGGTAATTGCCTCCTTTTTGTTCGAGCGCTTTTGTTACATATCTCTGCGGATCAAGCCAGTATGGAAATTCACTATCGGGTTTTAAAAAATTTGTTTCTATTCTTACAATCAAAGTATCCCAGCTTCCTGCAGCATACCATTCTTTTATTTTAGCCTGAATAATCTTATTGGGAGCTTCTATTTGAGTCATTTTATCATTGTCCTGCGGACGAATGAGTCTGCTCCACTGAAGCTCTCTTGAGAGGCCAAAAACAAAAACTGATTCAGGAACAGGAACCTTTTCTTTCTTATTTCCTTCATGCTCTTCTTCGAAGAAAAATGAGAGAGCCTGCCTGATCTGTGCTAGAGCATCTTTATCATTGGACAATTTATGATCCTTCGGCGGAGTGGCAGGCATCATTACAATATGTTCTTCAGCGGACTGCTTCTCAATTTTCCCTTCAGCCGTAACTACAATATCCTTGGCTTTTTCAACTTTATCTTCACGCGGCTGGCTTTGTACTGCTGGTTTTTCCGGTTTAGGTGAAACATTATTCTTTGCAGAAGATAATATAGAATCAGCGCTTTGTGAATGGGCTTCTATAACTTCTTGTACAGCTTTAAGTGATGGTTTATTAGCTGAGAAAAGTTTTTCGGTTTCTTCAAGAATCAGATTTAAAGTTTTCCCTGCTTCGATGATATCTTCGGCATTTGATTTATTTATATCTTCCTTTTCCAGAAGTTTGGTAAATCTTGAAGTATTTAAGAACTGCAGAGCTTTGCTCCTATGCCCAGCATTTGAAGGGAACAGATTATTCTCGAATTTGGAGAGCAAGTAGTAAATTACGCTCAGGCCGTCCTTCAGCCCTTTCAATTTTTCAGTTCTAAATAAGGCAAAGCACAACCAGCAGGCTGCTTTAATATCTTTGCTTTTTTCTTTCAAAACTGCTCCCGCAAGTTCTATACACAGTTTATAATCCGGAGCAGTCTTTGCAATCTCCATATTAAGTTTAAAATATTCTTCCTCATTTGCGGCGTCAATCCCTGCCGGTGAATCGCCCGGGATCGGATCCAGAAATTCTTTAACGAAATCAGAAATTAAATTTTCGTCTATGTCTTTCATCTGTATAATTTATTTATTTAAATTGAATTCAGTTAATATCTCTTTAAGCTTCAACTGAGGATTTCCCAGGAATAAATTTCGTTGAGAATTTGTTTCTTCAGAATTTGTTTCCATATTCGCATTTAAGATTCTTTCTTCGCTTCCGCCGCTGTAAAAAAGATCGTTAAAATGCTGCGGCAGCGGATTGCTGAAGAATAAAAATAGCTGCGAATAGCTGTCCTCATTTTTAATGAAAATACCCGGAAGACCCGAATCTCTGCCCGTTATTATCATTACTATATTTATAAAAAAACCTATATCAAAAAAATTATATTCCTTGTTATTTACTAGTGCAGTCTTTACTCCGAATGAAACAGAAGCCCCAGGTTTATAGCGCAGAAATGATAAACCCCGTTCAAGATTGTTTAACAAAGTCCAAAATTTTAAACCATCCGAATCTCTTAAAACTCTTTCCCGGAATTCTTTTTGAGTGCTTTCTGAAATAAAATTATTATAAGAAATTTTAAATTTTTCGAAAAGATTCTTATCCCGGGCAAAAGACATAACAGATAAATTATTTAACTTAAGATTTATGGAAGACAAGCTCTCTTTACCGTCAGGCACAAAAGATTTTACTTCATCAAAGAATTGATTGCAGAAATCAAACCATTCACAAAAAGAAATAAGGAAAAGATAAGCAGGAATGCCGCCTGTTTTATTTTTATTTATATTCAGGAAAATGATAAAAGGGAACTCTCTCCCGGATTTATCCCGGCTGGGATAAATTATTCCTAATAGGATTATTTCAGTTCGAGTGAACGGGAACAAAAAATAAATTGGCGGCGAACTGCTGTATGAATTCTTCCATCCAGGCTGGGTACTCTGAAAATTATTTTTTGCTGTTTTTTTCCCGTGTAATATTCCTTCTTGTATCCATTTATCAAGGATTAAAATTTCCGGTCCTGACGCATTATATTTTATAAAATCGGAAAAATTAGGAAGCTTTCCGAAATATCCTGCGGAAAATTTAAAATCATTCAAATTCTTCTGATTGTTCCGTAGTTTGGATAAGCTTATATAGTTGGAAAAAATTTCAATTTATCCGGGAAGGAAGAGTAAGTGATTTAAAGAGATTTCCACCAAAGGGATTTTTTGAACTTCCTGCATTTAATTGATATGAAACTATTATGTTATATGCATTTTCTCTTTGAAAACGCCAGCTGCAGATATACTGGGATGAAGATGCGCCTTTTGTAATGGAAGCATCGCTCAACAGCTTAAATAAAGCCCAATCGCCGTCATATGTTTTAGCATCCGAGCTTCCGAAATTCCGGATTGATAAATACATTTTTGCTCCGGGAGTTCCCTTGCTTCCCGGCCAGGCATAATCGCTCCAGAATTGAGCACCCATCTTATAGTAATTTTCAACTCCGTCAATTGAAAGATAAATTTGTTCAACAACAGGTTTTTGTCCTTGTACTATTTTTGATTCAGGCAGCTGCGGCTTCAATTTAAATGAAAGATTCACATCTCCATTTTTAAAAAGGATTGAGCTTATATCATCGCATTTTTTTAATGCGGAAAGGAATTCATTAGAAACATTAATTCCCTGCCTGTTCCACTGAATTATTTTCCACCTGTCTTTATCAATAAATGCATTCAATTCTTTATTGAAAAACAACCAAAGGATCCCGTCCTGGGGTTTAAAAAATTCTATGAAATCCTGGAGAGGAACATCGCTGCCGGAATTATTGAATGGATAATAACCGCTAAATGTCCTGTTAAAATAATCCGATATTTTTGTACGCCATTGGTTGTTTAGATATTGTGCAGCATCATTTAAAATTGAATTCCAGGTAAGAAAGACGGGAGCGGCAAATAAATCCTGTACAGCCGGAAGATTGTAGATTGCTCCTTTGATGGCGTTTAAAGATGTTGTTAACTCTATAGCCTGGTTACTCAAGACTTTAACTGCATAATCCTTTGTTATATCCTGCCCATCCTTAATTGATTCAGCTACGCCGCTTAATAAACTGTATTGTGCAATTATTGCAGTTAAGTCAGGACTTATGGAACCGTCAGGATTAGAAATAAATTTGAAATACTTGTTAATCTCCATAAAATTATCATCAGAGGCAGGAGACTGGGTTAATGAAGCAGCTTTAATTTTTATTGAATCCTGGACTGGCTGAATTTCTGTAATTCCCTGCATTTGTGAAAGAAAATTTTTAAAAATCAAGACAAGAGGTGAATTGACTGGATCACTCAATACCTTTAAACTGTTTGCAGTAAAGGGGACGGTTGAGAAACCTTCATATCTTATACTTTGAAAAAATTGCTCCCAAGTTTGTTTTAAATCATTAATATAAAGAACCAGCAGCTCCTTCTTTAATTTTTCGCTGTCTACTAAATTAACGGAAACCTGGATTCTTCCTTTCCCAAGGACCCAGTCTTCCTGTCCCGGATTTGTACTTTCGGACATAATTGCTTTTTGAATAAAATTTTTCCACCCATCCGACGAAAAAATACCCGGAATCCTGTAATCCGTAG
>JBLNGL010000055.1:0-5185 GCA_050264735.1 Ignavibacteria bacterium
GTTTCCTCATCGGATGTTTTAATCTCCAAAAGAATTTTCTGGATTTTATTGAGTTTTGCCGCTCTTTTATTAATTTCCATTGCAAGTAAAAGTGAATCAACAGAGTGGATATATTCTGAAGTTTCAACTGCAAACCTGACTTTGTTTCTCTGCAGATTCCCTATGAAATGCCAGGTAATTTTGTTTCCCAGTTCATTATATTTCCGCATTAATTCCTGTGCTTTGTTCTCGCCGAAGTTCTTTATCCCTCCATCAAATACGGCATTAATATCATTCACACTAAAATTTTTGGATACTGCAATGATAGTTATTTCTGAAGGATTACGGTTCACTTCGGAACACTTTTTTTCTATCGATTCTCTTACCCGGCGTAAATTTTCGATAATCATTTTAAAAAATTAAGACCATGAATGTATATGTTTTATCATCAAAAATCAACGAATAATGAGAAGCAAAATACAGGAATTTTCCCCCAAATCCGCTCCAATTATGAGGTATTTTTACTAATTTTACTTATTATTTTTTCACTTACTGGAGACCGCAATGGAAGTAGGAATCTTAAAGCAAATAAAAGCCGATGCGTCAAAATTGAGAAAAACAATTGTATTACCTGAATCGCATGATGAAAGAGTCCTTCAGGCAGCCGCAATTTTAATGAAGGAAAAGATTGTTTCCGTGGTTACAATAGGAAATGAAGAAAAGATTATGAACGATTCTAAGAGATTAAATATCGATCTAAACGGATTAAAAATTATTGACCAGGAAAAATCGGATAAATTTGACAAATTTGCAGAAACTTATTATGAGCTCCGCAAGAAAAAAGGGATTACGGCCGAACAAGCAAGGGAAGCGATGAAAAGAGATTTATTTTTTGGGGCAATGCTTGTGAGGGAAGGAATTGTTGACGGAAGTGTGGCGGGTTCTACTTCATCAACAGCTGATGTTTTAAGAGCCGGTATTCAGTGTGTCGGTATGCCTGAAGGAATTTCTACGGTATCCAGCTTTTTTTTGATGGCTTTCCCTGAAAAATCATATACATTTTCAGACTGCGGTGTAGTTCCCTCTCCAAATGCAGCTCAGCTTGCAGATATAACTATTTCAGCTGCAGAAAATCATTTTAAGCTCACTAAAGAAAAACCGATTGTAGCGATGCTTTCATTTTCAACAAAAGGAAGCGCAGAGGATGAAAGTATTGATAAGGTTCTCGAAGCTCTGCAGATTGTGAAAAACAAAACGCCGGATTTGATGATTGACGGGGAACTTCAGTTTGATGCTGCAGTAATAGAATCCGTCGGAAAGAGAAAAGCGCCGGGAAGCCCCGTTGCAGGAAAAGCCAATGTTTTAATCTTCCCTGATCTTAATTCGGGCAATATAGCTTATAAAATAACACAGAGATGGGGAAAAGCGGAAGCTATAGGCCCGTTAGTCCAAGGTCTTAAGAAACCATGCCATGATTTGAGCCGAGGCTGCAGTGCGGAAGATATTGTTGCAGCAGCAGCAATTGCTGCCTTAATGAGTGTCGGTTTATAAATCTTATTTGAATGGAATCCGGAAATTAAATTTTTAATTCCTGCTTAACCAGCAGCCTTGCCGATATAATATCCCTATAATCGACATTGATGAGCATACCTATTTTTTTTACCATATGCTCTTCATATTTATCCATTGATTTATCGATAAAAACAAGATGCCACAAATTTTTTAAAAGCTCATATTTTTCCGGATTCGAAAAATTTCTGCTTATTACAGTTGTGTATTCATAAGTGCTGTCATCAATTCTAATCCTCTCCTGAGCCAGCTCAATCAATTCTTTTACTTCTTCTTCATCCAGGCTGAAAGTTTTTTTCATTATGGAAATAATCTTTCCCAATTCTTCAGTAGAAAACCGGCTATCTGCATTTGCAAGCTCTACAAATAAAATGCAGGTGGCAATCTGAATCTTTCGTTCGGCCTGATTGGCGTTTGCAGAAGCAGAATATTTGTTCTCCAGTCTGTCTTCAGGCATTAATATTTTTTTCAGGTAGCTTAACATTATTATTACAAAAGAATTAAAAAAATCAATCTCTAAGGATTGTCAACTTCCTTCACTTCCTCTTCAGGTTCAGGCGGTCTTTCATAAAGCTCCGCAAGGCTTCTGTATTTCTCTGCCAGTTCCGGGTAAATTTGTTCCCAGGTAAACCGCCATGTCCAGTTATTTCCCAGTGTTCCGGGGTAGTTCATTCTTGCCTCACCGCTTAAATTAAGAATATCCTGCATCGGTAGGACTACAGTATCGGCTGAAGAAGCATACGCTGTCCTTATTAATTCGAATGTTATATCATCGCCGTAATAATTTAAATATTTTTGTGCGTGCTTGAAAATATCGCTGTTTTCTTTTTTTGCTTTTTCAAAGTAAGCCCGGGTTGTGTCGTTATCGTGCGAACCTGTATAAACGACACAGTTTTTTACATAGTTATGCGGAAGAAATTTTTTTTCCATTCCTTTGCCGAATGCAAATTGAAGAATCTTCATTCCCGGAAAATTAAATTTGTCTCTCAATTCTATAACGGATTTGGTAATTAATCCCAAATCTTCAGCAATAATAGGAAGATCCCCCAAATGTTTTTTCAAGGTCTTAAAAAATTTGTCTCCGGGTGCTTTCACCCATTTTCCTTTTTGCGCGGTCGGAGCATCTCCAGGGATCTGCCAGAATTTATCAAATCCACGGAAATGATCGATCCTCACGATATCAACAAGCTTAAGAATATTTGCAATTCTTCTTCTCCACCAGCCGAATTCATCCTTTTCCATTTCTTCCCATTTAAATAAAGGATTCCCCCATCTTTGCCCCGTAGCACTGAAATAATCGGGCGGGACACCTGCAACATTGATGAGCTTTCCTTCTTTATCGACAGTAAAAATATCTTTATGCGACCAAAGGTCGGCACTGTCGTATGCTATAAATATCGGCATATCGCCAATAATTTTTATCCCTTTTTCATTCACATATTTTTTCAACTGCTCCCATTGTTTAAAAAAAATAAACTGAATGAATTTATGGAAGTGCATTCCATCTGCAAGTTTTTCCTTCCATTTGCCCAGAGCATCCTTCTTTCTTAGCACTAGATCTTTGTCCCATTCTGTCCATAGTTTCCCTCCATGATAATCTTTTGCAGCCATAAAAAAGGCAAAATCTTCGAGCCAATCTTTGTTTTCAGATTCAAAAGTTTTGAGAGATTTTTCTATTTCTGTCCTATTTTTCTTAAAGTTTTCAAATGCTTTACGGAGCAATTTGTATTTATAATCTATTACCCTGCCGAAATCAATTTTATGTGAATCAAAACGCGGTACAATATGAAGATCCTCATCTTTAAGAAAACCGTCATTCTTTAAAATCTCAGGACTTATCATTAATGGATTTCCGGCAAATGCAGAAAAGCATTGATAGGGCGAATCACCATAGCCAGTAGGTCCGAGCGGAAAAACCTGCCACAATTTTTGTCCGGCAGTAACTAAAAAATTTGCGAAGTTATATGCTTCATTCCCCAAATCGCCGATTCCGAACCTACCGGGTAGAGAAGTGGGATGCAGTAATATTCCTGCAGATCTTTCAAATCTCATTTTTCTTCCTTAAAAATTTAACAAATATATAGAAAGAGTTTTTAAATAAAGTGAGACATTTCGAAGGCAGTATCAATATCAAATTAAAAAATTATAATTTAAATGAAGCACCGACGGTTATAACAGCCACTCCGTAACCAAGTTCAAGGAAAGCGCCGATCTTTTCCGAAAAATAATACCTTCCTCCGATATGAAAACCGAAAATTGCATAGCTCCCTTCTGAGGTATAACCGCTCACGCTATTAGCCGGTTCGGAAACAGTTACTATATTAAAACCCAAAGTTAAACCCCCGTATAAATCTAGATTTTTCGGAATGTCCACTTGAGGATATACCAGATGATACTCCCCTCTTCCACCTAGAAAAAAATAAGAATAAGACCAATTATAGCCCTGATATCCATAGCTTGACGAACTGTATCCGATAAGTCCGCCAACCGAAATTCTATCATGTACTCCATATTGCAGACCGACAATGATTGGAGGAAAATCTGCCGAACCATATACTCCGTACATTTCAGCACCTAAACCCGCATTAAGAATTTTTATTTCTTTATGATAAGCAACCTGCGCCTGAATAGAATTGGGTAGAAGGGATAAAATAAAAAAAGCAGTCAGTACGATTTTCATTTGGCTTCCCAATTTATTTTATTAATAAAAAAGTTCTCCAAAGATAATCGTTTTAAAATAAAAAATGCGGTACTGTTAAGATACCGCATTAAAAAAGTCAGAGGAAATTTTATAAAGCATATTTTCCGCCGGCACGGAGACCGATATAATTGGCATCGCTCACTATATTAAAAGTTCCTGCAAAATCAAGGGATACTTTTGGGCTGACCGGCACTTCATAACCTGCACCAATGATGAAAGAAAATTCGGTAGAGCTGCCTGAAGCTTCAAATCCGCTAAAGAGTTCGTTGCCTTCATATTCGGCGTTAGCATTTAAGATATGAAAGCCTAATGATGCGGTTCCGTAAAAAGGAACGTTTGGAGTAAAGTAATATTTCACGCCGAATAATATCGGAACAGCGGAATACCCATAAGATAAATCTCCGAAATCTTTTCCTCCCCAGCTAATATAACCAATCTGTCCGATACCAACCAACTGAGGCATGAAACTTATTTCAAAACTTCCTAAACCCCCGAATCCTGTTCCGGCTAAATCGCCAAAGTCTCCCATCGGTAAAGCTACAAGAACGCTCGCACCAACGGACATTTTGTTTTGAGCAGGTGTGAAGCTAACTAAGGAAACAACAATAAGTATACTTACCAGTAAAGATTTCATATTTTTACTCCATGTATTTAATGTTTTAAGTTAAATAATATTTTTTAAAAATCGGCTTAACATAATAATTACATGATAGACTTCCAATAAAATTAATATGCAAGTCGATTATTTTTTTCGGATTCTTAATCAGCAAATAGAGTGCCTGAAATAAGCTCTTTTAATTAGTTTAATAGCACAAAAGATCTTTTCCTTAAAGAGAGAATTTACTTATTCGGTTAATTTTTTCTTTTTAAAAGATAGACTAATAAGAAATATTTAAGGTCATAAAAATAAATTTTGATAAAGATTTCAGACTATTT
>JBLNGL010000056.1:0-5733 GCA_050264735.1 Ignavibacteria bacterium
ATGGAAGGCATGCATTTTCGAATTTTCGTTTAACTGGCATTTAAACCTGTATCCTGCTGCGGATGTGATATCCGCAGCGGAATAAATTATAGGAACTGAGCCAATTATTTCCTGTGCGATATTAAGCGCAGCATTATTCTCAGCGCTCAATTCTTCCCCTTTTTTTTTCCAGAGGATATTAATTTTATTTACAATCGTATCCTGATTTTCTATAAACCCCAGTGCCTGAAGAACCTTAAGTAAAGAAAAGAAGCTAAGGCCAAGTGCATAACGCGGCTGAAAGCCGGTCTGAATCTTTATAAGAGGTATATTATTTTCCGCAGCTGTTTGCCCGATTTTCCCTCCGGTGGATATACATACTATATTTCCTTTTAATTCCGGTTTCTCAAGTGCGCTTAGAAGCACCGATATTGTTTCTTCGGTGTAGCCGGAGTAAGAAGAAATTACAATTAAGCTGTTTCCATCCGCAAATTTCGGCAGGGTATATCCCCTGTTAACAATTAAAGGGATGTTTAATTCATTATGAAGAAAATTCTGTATAAGATCTGCACTGATTGCCGAGCCGCCTAAACCTGTTACAATAATAGAATGAATTTTTCTTTCATTAAAATTCTTCAGGGTGGAAAGATCAATCTTATTATTCCAGGCTGCATTAATCTGCCGATAGGTTTTTATAAGGACATCAAATTGGTTTTGAGGATCGTATTTTTTTACATATTCCGAGATTTTCATATAAGCCCCCTAAATAATGTTGCGGGTACGTCTGATATTATGTTCCCTAAAAAACTTTTCAATCCTATGTATTACTTCTCTTTCAGTCCGGAAACCTAGGCATTCTTTTGCCAATTCCCTGGCATCCTTGTAAGAGATATCACGGATTATCTTTTTTGCATAAGAGATTGTAGTAGGAGCCATGCTTAAAGATTCAAGACCTAAACCAACAAGCAAAGGAATGGCTAAAGTATCTCCAGCCATTTCGCCGCAAATGCTCAAATCTTTTTTAGCTCTTTTTGCTTCTTTAATAATATGATCAATGGTACGGATAACTGCAGGGTTGAATTCCTGGTAGAGGTCCGAAACAAGGTCATTTCCTCTGTCAACCGCCATTAAATACTGAATAAGGTCGTTTGTACCGATGCTGAGAAAATCTATTTCATCGGAGAACTCTTTAGTCATGACCGCGGCAGAGGGTACTTCTACCATAATGCCTACTCTCATATTATTATCAAAGGGAATCCTTTCCTTTCTTAATTCCTTTTTGCACTCATCAATTATTTCCAGCGCTTTCCTGATTTCAAAAATGGAAGTTACCATAGGAAGCATAAACTGAATATTCTTTGGAGTGCTTGCACGCAGCACTGCCTTCACCTGGGTTTTAAATAAATTGCTGTTCTCCAAAAGCAGCCTCATACCCCGCAGGCCTAAAAAAGGATTCGGTTCCTGGTAGTCGAAAAATTTAAATTTATCTCCCCCGATGTCGAACGCACGTATCGTTAAGAATTCCGGATAAATCCTAGTAGCAAGCGTGCTGTAAATTTTTGTCTGTTCATTCTCATCCGGGAAATCACCAATTTCTTCCAGGATCTGTTCAGTTCTGTATAATCCAATTCCTTTTGCTCCGCTTGTAATTACAACATCGATTTCTCCAGTTACATCCACATTTGCCCAAAGATGAATTTCCTTCCCGTCTATTGTAACCGCCGGTTTATCTACAAACTCTTCAAGCTCTTTTTGCAGCCGGACGAGCTTCTCATGTTTTTCATGGAAAAATTTTATCTGCTCTACGGTCGGTTTAACCAGTACATAACCGTGAAAACCATCAACAATGACAAGATCCCCGTCTTTTATCTTGCTTGTAGCATTATGAGTCCCGACCACGGCAGGAATATTTAATGAACGGGAAATAATTGCCGCATGAGATGTTAATCCGCCGTGGTCCGTTACAAATCCCTGTACATTGCTCCGTGAAAGGAGGATTGTATCTGCAGGAGTAAGTGAATCGCTTACGACAATTGCTTTTGTGGGGATTTTTGAAACCCATCTTTTTTTCTGAAGGTTTCTTATTATTCTATTTTTAATATCTTCAATATCATGTGCTCGTTCTTTAAGATATGCTTCATGAGAGTCGATCATCAACTGCTGGTATTTGGAAATTTCGTCATTAACTATAAATTCCGGAAGCTTCCTTTCAGTTTCAATTCTTTTTTCAATATTTCCGATTAAAATCGGGTCATCCAGGATCATAAGCTGAGCTTCAAATATTCCCGCACGTGCAGGATCCATTTTTTCTTTTGCAATAGAAAAGATCTTAGTCAATTCTTTTTTTGAATTCCCCAAGGCTTCCTCAAAACTCTTTTTTGCATCTTCAATGTCGGTGATATGACTATTGTTTATTTCCAGTTTTTCCTTGTTGTACAGATATACGTTATCTATTACGATGCCCGGTGCCGCAGCAATCCCGGTAATTTTATTCTCTGCTTCTCTGAATATTTCTTTAAAATTTTTCAAACTAGTTCAATGTTTTTATAAGAAAAAATAATAATTCCGCAAATTATCAAGGTTCATCGAAACCCCTATCGAAATAATCACCGATTTCACTGGCTGCTTCTTCTTCATCGGGTCCGTCGAAGGACAATGTTACTTCCGAATCCATTTCCGCCGCAAGGGTCATTACCCCGATTATGCTTTTACCGTTAATAGTAATTCCGTCTTTGGAAATAAAAAATTCGCATTTATATTTTGCAGCAAGCTTTACAATAACTGCCGCAGGCCTGGTGTGCATTCCGGCTTTATTTTTAATTTTAACTTTCCGTTCTATCATTCGATTTAGGCGAACAGCAGACGTTTAGTAGACTGCTTACTCAGCTACCTCATTCTTTTAATTAGAGAATATGCCAGCCAGATTAAAATCTCCATTTTCTTTTTTCCTTTTAATGCTTACAAAGAGTTAATTGCATTTTCAGTATATCTTCCGACATCTTTTTCCCCTTCATCGATTATTCCGAGACTTTCATAAATACTTTTATATTTTGGAATTTCACTTCGGTCAACCCCTCTATTCTCTGCAAGCTTTAAAAGATCTTCTTTATTCTGCGCTTCAGCTTTAATAAATGCTTTCACAAACAAGTAAGTTTTTTTGCCTTCCATCAAATCCGAGCCGGTAATTTTTCCGAACTCTTTCTCAGCCCCGATTATATCGAGCAGATCGTCCTGTATCTGAAAAGCAATTCCCAGGTTCTTACCGAAATTCCCAAGAGCCTTTATCTCTTTTTTTGATCCGCCGCCCAAGCTTGCACCGATGATGCAGCACATTTCCGCAAGAGCTGCAGTTTTTTTCTGGATCATCCCGATGTATTCTTCAATTGAAACTTCTTTTTGAGTTTCAAATATTTTATCAATGCTCTGTCCTTCGCAGACATCAATTAGAGCCTGTGTAAAATAATTTAAAACTTCCGAGTCTTCTTTGATATCCTTCAACAGGAATTTATAAGCCTCCGCAAGTAAAATATCGCCGGCAAGGATCGCGGTATTCATATCGAATTTTTTATGGAGGGTCGGAATCCCTCTTCTCATATCCGCATTATCCATAATATCATCATGCACCAGAGTAAAATTGTGCAGGAATTCAACTGCGGCAGCGGCATTATAAACCTCATTGAATTTTCCTCCCGCGGCTTTTGCAGAAAGCAGAACCAGCAGCGGTCTTAATCTTTTTCCTCCGCTCTGCGAAATATACAAAGCAGGTTCATACAAAGAGAGAGGTTTTTTTCCTTTTAACGATTCCTTTAATATCAGATCAATTTTTTTTCTTTCATTTTCATAAACTGAAAGGAATTTCCCGCTCTTCCCGCCGAATTTTTCTCCGGAGAGCAGCAAAGATTTCAGCGAGTTCCCCTTGTTCAATAAAGTTTTTCCTTTCTCACTAATTTTTTCTTCCGGAAATCCTTAAAATTTTGAGAGCCTGTTAAAAACATTATTTTTTTTACAGTTTCAAACCAGCCTGAAATTAAACTGCATACTCCGTCCGCCTCGCTTTTTTCGAGAGTCTGAAGTATAATTCTTGCGGATGCGCCGATATCGGCTCCAAGTGCAAATGCTTTAGCCAGATCAGTTCCGTTACTTATTCCGCCGGAGCCGATCAGGAAAAAATTAAATCTCTTTTTTAATGAAGAAATTTCCTTAATGCAGTAAGAAGTAGGCAGACCCCAGTCCCAAAACTCTGTACTTCCATTTAGTTTGTTCCTCAGCAATTCAACGCCTGCCCAGCTAGTGCCCCCTGCTCCGGCCACATCGATTCCCGAAACGCCTGTCCTTAGAAGTTTTACCGCGGCACTACCGGAGATACCGGCACCGACTTCTTTAACAATCACCGGGACATCCAGCACTTTTACAAGTTTTTCTAATTTCTTAAGAAAGCCTTTAAAAAAAGGCTGGCCATGGCGCTGAAGCAATTCCTGCAGAGGATTAATATGAATCACCATTGCATCTGCTTCAACAAGATCAACAAGATACTGTACAGGTTTAAAACTCTTCATCAAAACGATTTGAGACGCTCCGAGGTTTCCGAGAACCGGAATTGCAGGAGCATACTGCCTGATAATTTTATATGTTCTATGATATTCATCATTCTCCAATGCCTGGCGCTGACTGCCGATTCCCAGCGCAATGTTTAACTGATTAGCAGCAATTGCCAGCCTCTCATTGATATTTTCCGATTCTGCGCTTCCGCCCGTCATGCATGAGATTAAAAAAGGATAACCAATCTTCTTTTTCAGAAATTCCGTCTGAAAACTAATTCTGGATATATCAACTTCAGTGATTGGATAATGCAGGAATTCATAATTCTCGAACCCGTTTGTTTTGTTTTTAAATGCCACTTCATCCGTCAGGCAGAGCTCTATATGTTCTTTTTTTCGTAAGGAAGTTGATTCGGGCTGAGACATAATAATCTCAATAATTTTCCGGTTAAGATATAAAATTTTATATAAAAAACCTTGTATTCCTGCAAGAATGCTTTGAAAATCTTAGTACTCTTTAAACTTGAATCGGTTCAAATATAATTTATTCACTTTCACTTCCCCTCTCAGAGCATTTGTCACCTTGATTTCCTCCGCTTCATTAAAGTCTTCTTCGAAGAGATTTTTCTCGATTATATTTTTATCCCTTTTAAGAAGATATGCCCTGTAAATTCCATTTAGAATCCCTGCTTCCACAGGCGGTGTGTACCACCGATTATTCTTCTTGATAAAAATATTTGTTCTGGAACCTTCCGTAATTTGACCTTTTTCATTTCTGAATATTACATCAAAAAAACCCTGATTTGAATAATTTAGATATTCTTCATCATAAAGTTTTCTGTTCGTAGTTTTAAAGTACCTGAAGGGATCTTCGGAATTAATTTTTTTATCGGATAAGATCACCTTTATTTTATCCGGAAGCATTGGATATCCGCTTAGTTCAATATTTACTTTCCCATATTTGCTTAACTTAATTTTCAATCTGTATTTCAGGTGAGGATCCAATTCCAATATTTTTTCCCGGATCAAGCATTTAATCTTTTCCTCATTAAAAAGAAACAAAAAGAAATCAGCCGCATTTTTCAGGCGGTTCAAATGTTTGTTTAAAAGCGGAATAACGCTGCTTTTCACTTTCATTGTTTCAAAAAGCTCAAAAGATTCCGCCGGCTGAGTAAGAAATCTACTTTTCAGCTGGAGCTCACGATATTCATTTTGC
>JBLNGL010000057.1:0-5497 GCA_050264735.1 Ignavibacteria bacterium
TGCTCCTCTATCCCGGTTGCCACTGTCAATACATTCGGATCAAATATTATATCCTGCGGAGGAAATCCTACTTCTTCAGTTAGAATTCTATAAGCTCTTTTAAAAATCTCGACTTTTCTAGGCAAGTTATCCGCCTGTCCTTTTTCATCAAATGCCATTACGATAACTGCAGCACCGAACTGCCTGACTTTCTTTGCATGATCTTTAAAGACTTCTTCTCCTTCTTTCAGACTTATAGAATTGACAATGCTTTTTCCTTGCAGGCATTTCAATCCTGCCTCAATTACAGACCATTTTGAAGAATCAATCATTATCGGAAGCTTGGCGATATCCGGTTCGGATGAGATAAGGTTCAGGAATTTTGTCATTGCCAGTTCCGAATCTATCATTGCTGCATCCATATTTACATCAATGATCTGTGCTCCACCCTCAACCTGATCCCGCGCTACAGCAAGTGCCTCTTCATAATTATCCGAAGAAATTAATTTCTCGAATTTTTTAGATCCTGTAATGTTTGTCCTTTCCCCGATATTCACAAAATTAGTTTCCGGACGGATTACAAGCGGTTCCATTCCGCTTAATCTTAAGAAAGGTTCAACTGCAGGAATCTTTCTCGGTTTATATTTTTTTGAAATTTCAACAATAGCTCTAATATGTTCGGGAGTCGTACCGCAGCAGCCGCCTACAATGTTAAAGAAACCTGTTTCGGCGTATTCCTTAAGAATAGAAGATGTTACTTCTGCAGTTTCTTCATACTCACCCATTTCATTAGGAAGACCTGCATTCGGGTAAAGACTGGTATAGCACGGAGCAATTCTAGAAAGCTCTTCAATATAAGGACGCATTTCTTTTGCACCGAGGGAGCAATTCAATCCGACGCTTAATAAATTTTTTGTATGCGAAACGGAAATCCAGAAGGCTTCCGTTGTCTGACCTGATAATGTTCTGCCGCTTTTATCAATTATAGTTCCGGATATCATTACAGGAATATTCTTATTCACTTCTTCACAGTATTTCTGAACCGCAAAAATTGCGGCTTTTGCATTCAGCGTATCAAATATTGTTTCGATAATAAGTATATCAACACCGCCGTCGACTAATCCTCTTGCAGCATCATAATAAGCCTGCATCATCCGGTCAAAATTTATTGCACGGTAGCCCGGATCATTTACATTCGGAGAAAGCGAACAAGTCTTATTTGTAGGTCCGAGTGCACCGGCTACAAACCTTGGTTTTGATGAATCTCCGGAGCAGAATTCTTTCACAGCTTCGACAGCATTTTTTGCAGCCGTATAATTAAGATCATATGCCAGGTGCTGAAGGCTGTAATCGGCTTGGGAAACTGCCGTAGCATTAAACGAGTTGGTTTCAATAATATCAGACCCGGCTTTAAGGTATGCCTTATGAATATCTTTTATTATTCCAGGCTGTGTTAAGCTCAGCAGATCATTATTTCCCTTCAAATCCGAAGGATGATTTTTAAACAACTCTCCTCTGAAATCGGATTCGGAAAGCTTATGCTGCTGGATCATTGTTCCCATTGCACCGTCAAGGACAAGGATCCGTTCTCCAAGTAATTTTTTCAATGTTTCGGTTGTTGTTTTCATAGCCGTAATTATTTAAAATAAAAAACCTCTTCAGATGATCAGAAGAGGCTGAAAAAGGGATCTTCATCTCATCTTTCCCCCTGAACTACCCGGGGGCAGGAATTAGCACCTGACATCCCGATGATTATCGGAACCGGTTGCTACGGCTTCGCCGGGCCTGTTCCCTCAGCCGTTCTTGATAAGAAATTATTTAAAAGAACTTAAATTCTTCTTCAAATATAAAAAATATTATTCTCTTGTCAATGCAGGAAGTAATTCTTTGTCACAAAACCAACCGTGCTAAAGACAATATCGGGATTTAACTTAACTTAATTCTGGATTCTTTTCTTTTTGAATCAAAATCAATTATAATTAAATTATCTTCAGTAAAAAAATTATCACTTCAGGGAACCAAAATGATAGTCGTAACCGGCGGCGCCGGATTTATCGGAAGCGCAGTAATCTGGCGCCTGAACAATTTAAACCAAAATAACATTATTGTTGTGGATGAGCTGGGCACAGATCAAAAGTGGAAAAATTTATCCGGATTGAACTTCGATGATTTTATTAACAAAAATAATTTCCTTGAACTTATAGAAACTAAATTGAAGCACGGGATCTCGGCAATTATTCATATGGGAGCTATTTCATCTACTACCGAGAAAGACGCCGATCTTCTTTTAAAAAACAATTATGAGTATACCAAGAAGCTTGCCGAGTTCTGCATCCGTACAAATGCTAGGTTTATTTATGCATCTTCCGCAGCAACCTACGGCAGCGGTGAAGCTGGGTTTAACGATTCCGAAGAAAAAATCCGGTCGCTGCACCCCTTAAACATGTACGGATATTCAAAACATCTTTTTGATCTCTGGGCATTAAAAGAAAATTTATTCGGTAAAATTACGGGCTTAAAATATTTTAATGTTTACGGGCCGAATGAATATCATAAAGGAGATATGCGCAGTGTTGTTCACAAAGCTTTTGAACAAGTATCAGCAACCGGGAAAGTGAAATTATTTAAATCCAAAAATCCCGCTTACAAAGACGGTGAACAAAAACGGGATTTTCTTTATGTCAAAGATGCAGTGGAAATGACTCTTTTTTTCCTTAATCACCCCGGAAATAATGGACTTTATAATGTAGGATCCGGAACAGCCAGAACCTGGAATGACCTTGTTAAATCTTTATTCAACGCTGTGGGAAAGCCGCTGAACATTGAATACATTGAAATGCCTGAACATCTCGCTGATAAGTATCAGTATTTTACGGAAGCAAAAATGGATAAAATAAAAAAAGCCGGTTATACAAAATCCATCGCTTCTCTTGAAGACGGAGTAACCGACTATGTTAAAAATTATTTGCTTAAGGATAAATATCTGGGAATAGAAAGCGGATCCGCATAATTCATTAATCGTGGAGAGTTTTGGATTGATTCAGCAGGTGCTTCACTAATTATACTGGGTTTCATCATCGAATAGGTCCTCGTCATCATCTTCATCTTCCTCGTTAAAATCAAAATCCTCTTCATAAAATTCCTCTTCGTTTAAAGCATCTTCGTCAGGTTCTTCCTCTTCGAAAAGATCTTCCTCTTCGCCGTCTTCTCCATCATCTTCAAAATCATCTTCATCCTCAAAATCATCCTCTTCTTCAAAATTATCCTCCTCATCTTTTTTCTTTGCTGCATACAGATCCATTCCGAATTGATTCTTCTCCTGAGGATTCATCTGCAACTCCCCGAAGCCTTCCGAATACTTCCGCAGTTCATTGTTCTCATTTTCATTTCCGGGTACCCCGATTATTTCTGACATGAGCTGACTCTCCTTTTTATTTTCTTTATAAAATTTACGGATATAATATTTCTAATTTTTTTTAAATACCCAAGTAAAATTTAAATTTTTCTTTTTATCATATAAATCATTTCATCCCTTTTTGAGAAAGAATCAAATACTTTAGAGGTTAGTGCTTTCAATAAAAAGCATATTAAACTCTAAAGTTTCTATGCTTAAAAAATAATTATCAGGATAAAATATAAGAATAAAATTCTATTCTTCAGGTAAAACATACTTTAGTAAAATAATAGTGTCAATACCATATTCCAATGTTGGCTTTTATATTTGTGATATGAAACTTGCAACACTCTGCTATGTGATCGATAAGAAAAATAACAGCACCCTGATGCTTCACAGGGTGAAGAAAAGAAATGATTACCATAAAGGGAAATGGAGCGGGTTGGGAGGCAAGTTTCTGCCAAGTGAAACACCTGAAGAATGTGCAATGAGAGAAATAAAAGAAGAGAGCGGTTTAACAGTTAAATCTTTAACTCTGAAAGGTTTTATTTCTTTCCCTCTATTCGATAAAAAAGAGGATTGGTACGTTTTCATTTTTACTGCTGAAAAGTTTGCAGGCAAATTAATTGATTCAACGGAAGGCAACCTTGAATGGATCCCAAATGATAAACTCTTTGATCTTAATCTTTGGGACGGCGATAAGATTTTTATGAAATGGCTGTTTGAGGAAAAGGCTGCTTTCTTCAGCGCAAAGTTTATTTATAAGGATGGAAAGTTTGTTAAGCATGAAGTAAAGTTTTATTAATATGGAAACTTTCGCCGAAAAAGCAGTACGCTTTTACTTAAATCTTAATATTCGTTCAAACCTTCCGGATGATATTCAGATCATTAATCCGTATGAAAAGGAAGAAGTTAAAAGAATTGTCCGAATCTTCTTCAAAAAATATTTCGATGATTCCAATGAAAGAACGTTTATTTTCGGAATAAACCCGGGACGGTTCGGCGGCGGGCTTACCGGCATTTGCTTTACCGATCCGGCAGCTTTAAGGGATTACTGCGGGATTGAAAACGACATGGGGTCCAAAAAAGAATTATCGAGTAAATTTATTTATAAAGTCATAGAAGAATATGGAGGCACAGAGCGGTTTTATTCAAAATATTATTTGACTGCCCTTTTCCCTCTCCCGGTTTTACTGCAAGAAAAAAATTTTAATTATTACGACAATCCTTCCGTACTCCACATTTTAAAACCGCAACTGGAAAGCTCATTTATAAATCAAATAGAATTTGGAGCAAAAAAAGATAACGCATTCTGCCTGGGTCATAAAAATTATAAATTCCTTAATGAAATAAATGATAAGTACAATTTCTTCGGTAATATTAAGGTGCTGGACCATCCAAGATATATTATGCAGTACAAATTGAAAAAGGTTGAAAAATATATAGCCGAATATTTAAAAAATCTTCAATAATGATTCCTGTCACTTTTTCCCTCATAGAAATACTTATTTTTTATTCACTTAAATTCGAAGGAAAAATGCAAAGAATTTATATCTTATTTTCATTTTTAATTCTACCAATACTAAATACTTATCCAAGCTGCGGGAGTGCATCGTGTCCGCTGAATTCTAATAATCCGCTTCTAAAAGGATTATTTTCGTTGAGATTATGGCATGAATATATTAATCAAGATCAAATTTATGTTGGATCCGAGAAATCTTTTGTAGGTGCAATTCCCGAACACCATGATGAAGTTTCTACTTTAAATCAGATTACTTCTTTCTCATTAGGTTATGGAATATTCGACTTCCTAAGCCTTGATTTCACTGTTCCATTTGTCCACCGCGAGCATTCTCATATCCATAATCATCATGGAGAACAATTATTGGAAACCTGGAATTTTACCGGCCTGGGAGATGCGGTTTTAATGGCAAACTTTTCTCTATTCAATAATGAAAAAAATAATTCATTGCTCAATCTGGTTGCCGGGATCAAGCTGCCTACAGGAATTACGGATTTTAAAAATCCTGAAGGCGAATCGGCAGAAGTAACAATACAGCCGGGAAGCGGTTCGACCGATTTTATTTTTAGAGCTTCTTATATGCAAAATTTAGCTTCGTTGCC
>JBLNGL010000058.1:0-2807 GCA_050264735.1 Ignavibacteria bacterium
TCGTAAATAAAATTATAAGCAATGAATTTATCTGGGATTACCGTTCCTCTGGGAATGGAATAGTTTATAAATCTTTAACCGAAGGGATTCCTTTCGGAGTTTCGGAACGGAAATTAATAAGACGGTAATCTTCTTTCCTATTCAGCTTCAATAAAAAACTGATTGAAATAAAAAATAAAATTACCTCCAGCCAAAGCCTGTAATATTTTAAAAATAACGGTAAATCGCCTGAACCTATTTTATTAATTAAAAACGGCGAAAATCCTATTAATATGAAAAGCAATATAATTGCAGAGCTGAATTTAATGTTTTTCCTTGAAAGCTTTAAAAGAAGAATAACCGGGAGAATCATTAGCAGCATATGATAGCTGGCCGAAGCAGGGGAAAGAACAAAAAGTAAAGTAGACAGCAGTATAACGGCAGCCGGAATAAAATCTCTATCATCTTTTAGTCTGTATAAAACAAGAAAAGCTGCTCCAGAGAATAATAAATAAATAATTACCCGTGAAAAATTAAATAAGAATAAGCTGCTGATTAACGGGGATGTATTCTCAGCTGCATCATAAACGAAAAGATTTCTTAAAAAGGAATTCCATGACTGAAACTGCACTGCATAATCGGACTGACTGCTTAATTCCCCGTTGAAATGAGAAAGCAGGACATTTTTGAAAAAGAAAGTATAAGCATCCATGCCGAAAAAGATCAATGCCGCAAGGTTTATGAAAATAACTGAGGAAACTAATGAGATAAGCGTCTTCCAACTTTTTTTAAAAAACAAGATAGGTAAATAGATTAGAGTAAAATATTTTACTGCAGCATCTATTCCCCAGAATATTCCGGCAGAAGTTTCATTATTCTTGATAAGACTTATATAGCCGAGCAGAATTAACAAAAGCATGATTAAATAAAACTGTCCGAATAAAAAATTATTTACCAGCGCAGCGCCGGAAAGCAGTACTACATTGCATGTATTGATAAAATTAAAACCGCAGATTTTTTTCAGAAGATAAACAATAAAAAAAAGAGCAATTAAGTTGATAATAATATATGCTCTTTTTGCAGCAAGAGGGGGTAATGAAGCTATAGGAATCATTATGAAAGCTGTCGGGGGAGGGAAAGGAGAAAACTTTCCGAGTTCTGAAATACCATACTCATTAATTTTTTGCTGAAACCAATCATCGTCATAAATATTCTTAAGGTCTTTTCCTTCCAGTAGCAGTTTGGAAGAGACATAATAGTTAGGGAAATCAGAATTGATTCTTGTCCACGCCGGGATTATTCCGTAATAAAAATGAAATAGGGAAAGGATGGCAAATAAGGCTCCTGTGAGCCGGTTTTTGTTTTGCATTGAAAATTCATTTAAGCTTTTCAATGAGGTTTAGCCTTTTCTATCTGCATCCGGGCTTTGGCCAAAATTGATTTCATTTTAAATTTAATTGCGGGAATTGAATAGGAATGATTTTCAGATCTTAATTTGTAATAATTGAATTCGCTGTGAACTCTCTGTACGGCGTAATTATAATATTTTCTCGGATAAGTTCTTTTAAAATCTCTCTCCCGGTCTGTCTGTTTTTCCCAGCTGAAATCTCCTGTCTGCTGTGTTTCTATTTCCTGGTAAAATTCCGTTCCCTTTATTGGGTATGCAACAGTTATTGTAAAATGATCCGGATTTGATTTCTTTAAATGATAAATTGTTTCTTCTATATCTTTCTCGGTTTCACCGGGGTAGCCTAACATTATAAAAGTCCCGGCTTCAATTCCTTTCTTTTTAGTCAGCTTAATCATTTCTCTCATCTGGCTTACGTTAATCCTTCTGTCCATAGCATCAATTACTCTTTGAGAACCGCTCTCTGCGCCGATCCAGACTCTGAAACATCCCGATTCTTTCATTAATCTTAATACCTCTTCATTCATCCTGTCAGAGCGGGTTATGCATTCATAATTTATTTTGACATTCTGTTTTTTCAGCTCCTCATTAAACTCGTTCAGCCAGATATGACTCACTGTAAAAACATCGTCAACAAACCATATTGAATCCGGATTATAATTTTCCTTTATGCATCTTAATTCTTCAACAACTTTTTTCGGCGACCGTCTTCTGTAGCTTAAACCATAGACAGCCCTGCTGCACCATCTGCAGGTGTAGGGGCATCCGCGCATCGTACTAACGGAGACTGCATCCTGCTTGTGCCTTTCCTTCCAGGCTTTCTGGTAATCTTTAATATTAATGCCTTCCCGGTTTGGAAACGGCAGATCATCCAGTTTGCTTATCAGACTTCTCTCAGGAGTAAAGACAGCTCCGTCAAAATTGATATATCCGATTCCGTTTACTTTAGACAAATCTTCAATTTTCTTTGTATCAAGAGTCTTTATAAGTTCGAGAAGAGTGTTCTCGCCTTCACCGATGACAACGCAATCAGCTCCGTGCTTTAACAAATCATCGGCATTGTATCTTACTTCAGGTCCTCCCAGAATAATTTTTGAACTGTTTAATTCATTACTGGATTTAATGAAGCTGATTATTTCAAGCACATTCAGCTTTGTCATTAAATTTATATAGATAGCAATGTACTCCGGCTTTTCCTTCAGAAGGAACTCTTTCAGCACTTCTTTAGAGGAAAATGTTGAATCAAATATTTTATTCTCAATTCCATGCTGATTTAAATATGCCGATAAATAAAGAATCCCCAATGGAGGATAAGGCTTCATAATTTTTTGTTCGGTAAGATCTTCTTTTATAAAATAACCGTGTGTGAGCAGCACTTTCATTGCCTTGCCTCCAGATCAATTATAAAATGATCTGAAAA
>JBLNGL010000059.1:0-4905 GCA_050264735.1 Ignavibacteria bacterium
AAAGGCAATATTAACTTTATGAAAAAAATAATCTTTTCCTTTTCTTCCCTTTTGTTTTTTTCACTTTCCGTATTTTGGGGATGTGAAAAAGAATTTGATAATGTTGTTGATTTTGAAAAAATCCCTTACCAGGTGGATTCCGTTTATTCGTTTTCCTCTTTCAGATATATCTTAGGCGATTCGGTAATAACGCTTAGAGTAAAGTTTATTTCAGATGAAGGAATTAAGAATGTTTATGCCGATGTATATTCATCTGCTGATGCCAAGCTGAATGCCGGCTCTGTTGTTCTTTTGGATAACGGAAATATAGCAAACGGGGATATAACACAAGGGGATAGGGTTTATTCAAACAGATTCCCGCTAAGCCGCTACTATCCCAACGGAACTTATAAAATTGAATACTTTGTACTGGACAATAAGGATATAACAAAAAAGATTTCAGTTCATTATTTTGACTACAATAACAGCCAAAGCAACCTTCCTCCTGTATTATCTAATTTAATTATTCCCGATACTGTTTTTATTCAGCCGGATACCTCATTTATATTCGTTACTGTTGATGCTTCAGATCCTAACGGACTTGAAGATATTGAATTTGTTTTTTTTAATTCATTTATTCCTCCGGATTACCATCCATCAAGTCAAAATCCTATTAAATTGTATGATGACGGAGAGGGGGGAGGCGATCAGGTTTTAAATGACGGTACTTTCTCTGCAATTGTTGTTCTGCCGCCCCAGGGAGTCTCAGAAGGTACTTACAGATGGGAATTTCAGGCAAGAGACCGCAGCAAAGTCCTGAGCGAAAAAATTATCCATAATCTTGTTGTAAAATAATGCTGAAAAAATTCTTTCTGTTAATGATAATTCCCGTCTCCTTCATTTATTCCCAATTTATTCCCGAATCCTTTTTTGTCGGAGAAAAAAATAGCATTAGCAAGCTGAATGCTCAAAATCCCGCAAGCAATAGTATAAGTGATATTGTTACCGAAGGTGATAATGTTTGGCTGGGTACCTCCAACGGAATCAGCTTATCCACCGACAGAGGAGCATCCTGGACAAATTTTTATCAAACCGAAGCATTCGGCACGGAGAGTATTTCTGCACTTGCCTATGATATATATACAAATACTATATGGACTGCAACTGCCCACTCGGTTGATAGGGATAATCAATCTCTCCCTGAAGGGAGCGGTTTAAGATTTTCTTCGGATGGGGGAGTAACATGGAATACTATTAATCAGCCCGTCGATCTTCCCGGTGACTCTACTATGGTATACGGTATAAATAACGGTGTTGATCTACCCAGAGTAAGAGCTATTCCGGTCACTGTGACAATTCAAAATCTTATATATGATATTGCTTTTACTCCAAATACAATTTGGATTGCTTCCTTCGCTGCAGGTTTAAGGAAAAGTACAAACAGTGGACAAACTTGGGAAAGAGTGCTGCTGCCGTCCGATTCCGTGAATCAAATTACACCGAACGATACTATAAAATTTCCGCTGCTGCCGGCCACCGGTTCTTTCGGCACAGGGAGCTTGAATCATAGAGTATTCTCAGTTATTTCGACAAATGATTCGACGTTATATGTCGGAACAGCCAACGGAATAAATAAATCTACCGACGGCGGAGTCAGCTGGAGAAAATTCAATCATTTAAATCAGGAGAATCCTGTCAGCGGAAATTTTGTTGTCGCTTTAGGATATAATTCGACGGACAATGTTTTATGGGGTGCATCCTGGAAGGCTGAACATGAATCGGAATATTACGGAGTCAGCGCTTCGACAGACGGCGGAGAGAATTGGAAGGTTTATCTGAAAGATGAAAGAGCGCATAATTTCGGGTTTAAAGGAACCAGTACTATTGCGGCTACCGATAACGGGGCATTCCGCACATTAAATAAAGGAACAAGCTGGATCCTTCCCAGCTCAATAGTTGATGAAGAAACAAATTTATCCATTAGAACAAATATTTTTTATTCTGCCGCTTCGGAAGGAAATGATATTTGGCTCGGTTCTTCAGACGGGCTGGCGAAGTTAACAGAGACAGGCGGGCCATGGACAGGAACATGGAAAGTTTATTTTGCTTCGCAGCCTGGGATTTCGGCTGAGGAACACTTTGTTTATCCCAATCCGTTTTCTCCCAGAATTGATGCCGGGGGATTGAAATTTAAATACAGCACAAACGGAAAACTTGAAAACGTTACAATAAGGATTTTTAATTTCGGAATGCACTATATCCGGACTATAATTCAGAATGCTCAAAGAAATCTTGACGGGGTCACAAATCCTGATCCGCAGGTTTGGGACGGCAAAGATGATGCAGGTAATACTGTCCCCAATGGAGTATATTTTTACCGGATTGAACTTGGAGATGGTGATCCGTTGTATGGTAAGATATTGGTTCTGCAGTAGAAAAGATTAAGTTCAAGTTCAAGTTCAAGAAGATGAAAGTTCAAGTTCAAGAAGATGAAAGTTCAAGTTCAAGAAGTTAAAAGTTTAAGTGTAAAGTTATGAGTAAGAAATTCAACTTAGGTTTTTTTATTGCTTTATTAATTATTTAATCAGAAGGGGATCTTTATGAAATTCAGTCATGAAAAACTAATTGTATATCAGCGTTCACTGGATTTTATTGAGTATACTAATAAAATATTTGCTGACAGTTCACTAAGTATAAATGCATATCAACAATTAGATAGAGCTTCATCATCAGTTACACTTAATATTGCAGAAGGGACTGGAAAATTCACTATTAGGGACAAAAATCATTATTATGATATTGCAAGAGGATCTGCACTTGAATGTTCCGGTTGTCTAGATATATTATTGAGAAGAAAAAGAATTACGGCAGTATTAGTTGATGAAGGTAAAAGTATATTAGTAGAAATTGTCTCGATGTTAATTGGATTAACAAAAAGCAGTTCTGATAGGGTATATGAACATTCTATTGAATATGAAATACATGATGATGATCTTAAAACTTAAGACTTTGAACTTCTTGAACTTACACTTGAACTTGAACCCCGACGAGTCGGAGAGGCTTGAACCTGAACCTGAACTTGAACCTGAACTTTAAGAGGCGTTATTGAAACAGTATTTTGTATTTTTATTTTTCTTAAGCGGACTGCAGCTGATTACCGCTCAGCCTGAATATTCCAACCTTTCGAGCAAGCCGGGTGCTTTCAGCAGAATGGGATTTGGAGCCAGAGGAATGGGAATGGGCAATGCTATGTCTGCTGTTACAGAAGGTAATTTAGTTTCATATTACAATCCTGCTCTTTCGGCGTTTCAAGAGGGGAATATGTTCCAATCCTCTTATTCATTTTTATCTCTCGACAGATCACTGAACTTTATAAATTTTACAAGGAAATTTGAATTCTACTCTTCCAGAGATACATCCCGGAAAAAACCAAACTCAACGGCAGGAATTAGTTTAGGAATTATTAATTCCGGAGTTGGTAAAATTGACGGAAGGGATAATGATGGCTCAAAAACCGGTGATCTTTCAACTTCCGAAAATCAATTCTTTCTGGGATTATCTAATAGATTTTCCGAGAAATTTGCCGTCGGATTGACGGCAAAAGTTTATTATTATAAACTTTATGAAGATATAAATTCTACCGGATTTGGTTTTGATTTCGGAATATTGTACAGACTAAATGATCAATGGAATTTTTCATTAATGATTTCCGATCTGAATACTAAATACGAATGGAATACCGCTCCGGTTTACGATATAGAAGGATCGACAAGCACCGATAATTTCCCGGTTCTTAAAAAAATTGGTCTCAGGTATAGAAATAATGAGATAGGATTAATCGCAGCAGCAGAGTTCGAGAACAGCAATGCGGAGACGAATATTATTAGAGCCGGAGCTGAATATAATGTCATTGATCAATTTTTTATAAGAGCCGGAGTTGATAATATGAACCTCAGCAATATGGATTATGAAATGAATCCTTCAGCGGGATTTTCCTATTTTTACACTCTGGATTCAGTTTTAATCGGAATCGATTATGCATTTGTGTTTGAGCCTTATTCTCCTTTCGACAGGCATATTGTGGGAATAAGTGTTAATTTTTAAATGAATTTCTACTTGTAAAAAGATGAACAATAAAATTTTTCTAAAATCAGTGCTGATATTTCTGATTCCTTTTTTCACTCTGCCCGCTCAGTCAGCGGGCAAGACCGGTTTGTCGTTCCTAAAATTCGGGTTCGGTGCAAAAAATATTGCTATGGGGGATGCCGGCAATTCCGCCTCAAAGGATGTAACATCTCTTTTTTATAATCCTGCAAAGCTGGCTTTAGTCGAAGGCACCGAGTTTATGTTTATGCACAATGCATGGATACAGGACATAAGAAGCGAATTAGTCGGGGTGAAGTTTGATTTTTTGAGTCTCCCGCTTGCCTTGGGCTTTAATGTTACTTCCATCGGAAATATTGAAGTCAGATCCAGTGCAGTTCCTGAGCCCGAATCAACTTTCGATGCAAATTATTTTTTTGCAAGCCTCTCCACCGGATTCAATATTACGGACAATATTTCAACCGGTTTCTCAGTTAAATACCTATATGAGGGGATGCTTGTTGATGAATCAAGCGGATTAGGATTTGATATAGGACTTAATTATCTAACCCCGGTCGAAGGATTGTCTGCTTCAGCTGCAGTAAGGAATCTGGGAAGCATGAATAAATTAAGGGAAGAGGAAACAAAGCTTCCTTCCGAAATAAGAGTCGGTCCGGCTTATAATTTTGTTTTAGGCGATTCAAAATTTGAGATCACAACTGCTGCCGAAATGCAGAAATATTTTGAAGTTGAAGATATTCATTTGAATTTGGGTGCGGAAATAGTTTATAATAATATAGCTGCCCTGAGGGGAGGTTATCAGTCGGGATATGAATCAAAAAG
>JBLNGL010000060.1:0-8381 GCA_050264735.1 Ignavibacteria bacterium
GAATAACCTGCAGAAGATTGCCAACAGGATAACAATAGGTTTAATCCTTGCTTCATTGATCATAGGAGCAGCCCTTATGATGCAGGTCAGAACTGAATTTATGATATTGGGTTATCCGGGGCTTGCTATCATTTTTTTTGTAATGGCTGCAATTGGTGGCTTCGCTTTGGTTTTTAATATTCTCAAGGATAGGCTTCCCAAAAAAAGCAGTTGATGAAGGAAAGAATTTATGAAGATTAAAAAATTAAGCAAATACAGTGAAAAGTTTAATCTTTATCTAGAAAAAGTTTCTGCTTCTGAAAATCCCGAACAAAAAATATCTCTATATAACAAAATTTTGAAAATAATTAAAAGACTGCAGTTTATTGAAACTAAGGGGAAAGTGCGCGTTAAACCCTCTTTAATAAAGCTGGAGAAGTTTTTCATTGAAGGGAAAAAATATATTGCTGAAAAATCTCAACCGGATAAAATTAATCCTGCAGCTTAGGGGGATCGAAAAAGAGGATTTCTTCAGTGAATTTTTAATTTGATATAAAACTCGGTTCCGTTATTGATATGGCAGTCTAATGTTCCGTTATGCTGCATAACCAGCGCATATACAATCTGGAATCCCAAGGTATCGGCATCTTCCAGATTTGTATTCTCACTCAGGCCGATCCCGTTATCTTTTATGATCAGCAGGACAAAATCATCGACTTGCTTGGCTTCAATTACAATTATTCCCCCGTCTTCCTTCTTTGTAAATGCATATTTAATTGCATTGGTAATTAATTCATTTGTAATCAATCCTACTGAAACCGCAAGATCGGTTTTTATCATAAAATCATTAATATTTTTAATTAGCTTTATATTGTGAATATCAGTTGAAAAACTTGCCCTTAAATAATCAAGGAAGTTATTTAAATAAAGCTGAATGTTTACGGTATTGAGTTCGGAGGATTTATACAAATACTCGTGAAGATTTGAAATGGACATGATCCGGTTCTGGCTGTCGAGCAGAAGATTTTTTGCATTATTCTCCTTCAGATTTGATAAGGCAATATTCAGCAGACTGGAAACAAGCTGCAGATTATTTTTTATTCTATGATGAGATTCTTTAATGAGCAGTTCTTTCTCCCCAATTAATGACTTAAGCCCTTCTTCCAGTTTTTTTCGCTCTGTTATATCCTCAATTGTTGTAAACATATATTCATTTTCATTACGGTTAAGCTTGATTCCCGTTCTGCTTAAGCTTACCCATATAATTGAGCCGTCTTTTTTAATATAACGTTTCTCAATTTTATAGCTTTCTATTTTCCCTTTTATCAATTTTTCCAGGTTTCTTAGATCTTCTTCGAGATCGTCTGGGTGAGTTATTTCTTCAATTTCTTTTTTAATAAGTTCTTCTTTGGTGTAACCAAGGATCTCCGCAAATTTCTTATTGATTTTAATATACTTCCCGTCAAAAGAAAGATTAGAAAAACCTACGGCAGCCTGCTCAAATGTTTCTTCATACAATTTCAGAGATCTGTTTAATTCAAGCTGAAGATGTTTTCTTTCAAAAGCATACTTAAGAGATTTTTCCAAATGATCGCTTTGCAGTTGTTCTTTTAATATAAAATCCTGGGCACCCTCTTTAATTAACTCCAGACCGGATTCAGTATTTTTTTCAGTAGTAAGCACAATAATCGGAATATCAAACCCCGCATCTCTAATCGCTTTTAATGCATTCACGCCTGTACTGTCGGGAAGAGTAAGATCAAGTAAAATAGCTTCAAAATTATGCTGCTTTAAAAGATTTAAACCCTGTGATAAAGTTGAACAATCAACAATTTCATAATTTTTTTCGGAAAAATTTTTAAAATAATTTTTTATGGTTTGAATATCGGAAAATTTATCTTCTATTATCAGTATGGAAAATGTATTCAGAGCTTCTCTGATTATCATGCTTTCTATTTACTAATGCTGAATAATTATAAATAAATTGCCAGGAATAAAATATAAATAAATTTATAGGAGAAAAATGACTAAAAAAAATCCGACATGGATTTCAGCGGTACTTGATTAGTATTATAAATTCAATAAATTTTTTGAATAGACCATTTTTGTGAAATCAGTCCATTAACACTATTTAGGGCAGAAAGTGCCATTATATTAATTATATTTTTTTAAATTTTTAAATGATTCAAGTTAGAAATAATATAATATTAATCTAACTCACATTAAGAATAACATCACTTGATCTGTAAACTAACATTTATATCTTTGATGTCTGATTGGAGGTAATTGGATATAATAGCGACACGTATAATTAAGTTGTGTTAAACATAAATAAAAAAGGTGAAATTATGAGTAAGGTAAAATCGTTGATGTGTGTTTTAGCATTAACTTTCTTTTTAGCCGGTTCACTTGCTGCTCAGGATAGTTCTTCACAGGGCACCCAGGGTCAAACTTATGATCAAATGGAGGGACAGGCGCAGAAAGAAAGTCCTCAAAAAGAACTGGCTACTGATCTGCAGGCAAGAATTAATCTTACCCAGGAGCAGACTCAGCAGGTACAGGATATTTTGACCGAATACCAAAGTTCTTCGGTTTCAGCAGAAACAGGAACCACCAGTGATGCTGAAACTAATGTAAATAACAAAATTGCAAGCCTGCTCGATGATAACCAGAAAGCAAGCTTTGAATCAGTTAAGTCTGATTGGTGGAACGATGTAAAGGAGAAACTCAGTCAATCAGAAGTTCCGCCTCAGATTAAAGATGATCAGAATAAAGATAAGGATGATAATAGCGGTTTAGACAATCAAGGAACGCAGTGAGATACTTCCAATTATTGATAGTATCATAAAAACTTAAAATCTAATTCCCTCCAATTTCACGCATCCCGGAACTTTCCGGGATGCTTTTTTATTGTTTCTCAAAATCCATATTTTGGGGAATTATTTTTTCCTGAAACTCTTCATTGTTCAGCTGATCTGTAACCGGAATACTGTTGCTGACTCTTTCCAGCATCAGATTATCAACCCAAACCTGTCCTTTCCCTTTCAGCAGCAAGCCGAATGAAATTTTCTCGCCGTACACTGGTACATCAAGTACTACACTGTATTTAATCCAGTCGGAACTTCCTTTAACAGGCCTGTTTTCCATATTATCCATGGATAAATCATCTCCGTTCCTGTCCTGGACCCGCATCCAAATCCCGGCCCAGCCTGTCACCATTTCAACTTTCAAATAACCGGACAATCTGATTCTATCTCCTCTGTAGTTATCGGCTTTCAACTCTTGTGTTAGTTCGGCAAAACCGCTTACTAAACCCGGTTTGGCCTTGATATATGCAGATACTTTTCCGGTATAGCTTTCTAGATAATCGAGACCCACTAAATAATCCTGCGGATTATTGCCGTTCTTGAACCATCCTGAAGGTAAAACATCTTCGGTTACAACAGGAGAATTTATAGTTGGGTATTCTTCATTCTGAGCAGTTAATAACCCGGTACCAGCAAAAAAAATAAAGGCAATGATAATATTTTTTTTCATTTTTTACCTCAAAATTATATCCCCCGATAAGCGGAGCGATAAAAATATCAATTAAAGTTCCTATAACTTACGGTTTTTTGCTGTAAATTTAATACAATTTGTTTGCCAGGAAGGAATGCGTTATTTCAATAAATTGGATAGTTCCAGCTCTATTTTTTCTTCGCAGTAGAAGGGTTCGCCGAATTTTTTTCCGATTTGGAATCCATAAACTTTTGCACGTGCTTCAATAAAAGACAAAAAATCAGGCTGACTAATGAAGGTTTCAGGCTCCTTGCTCTTCGGATTATAAAATTGTGTTTTAAAGACTTTTACGGCTTTCATTTTCATTTCAAAATATTCGCTTACATCAACAATAAAGGTAGGCTCAAAATTGTAGGTCTGCATAAAGTAAAAAAGCTTTTTGGGGCGGTAAGCATCTTGAGCAGCTTCTCTATCAAAGGTTTTAACCTTCGCTAGACCGGAAACAAACATTGCCTCCTTTACCAGTTTACTTGCATCTATATGATCAGGGTGGCGGTCGTTAAAATACGGGGCAAAAATTAATTTCGGTTTATATCTTCTTATTGCCGTTACAACTTTCATCAGGTTTTCCTTATTACGCTGAATATTCCCGTCCGGGATCAAAAGATTTTCCCTGACTGCAATCTTAAGTATTGCAGCCGCCTGAAATGCCTCTTTTTCACGTATCTCCGCAGTTCCTCTCGTCCCTAATTCTCCCCTGGTAAAATCAATTATCCCTACTTTATAATCGTTGCATGATAACTTGGCAATAGTTCCTGCCATCGTTAGTTCAGCATCATCAGGATGAGCTGCAAATATCAGGACATCAAGATTCATAAAGATTAATTCAGTTTTTATTGAAATAAAACATAAATATTTTTTGATTTAATTCCATGCGGCATTTGCCATTGCTCACTTGTTTTTTTCATAATGAAATATTGTAAATTGCATTGAAATATTTTTATTCCTGTTATTCTAAATTTTTATGGTATATTTTTATTGATATGTTTAAAACCATTTGCCTTTTCTTACTAACAACAATATTCCTAACCATGGCTTTACCACAAAGTAATAAGAAAGCATTCATTAATGGAAAGATCTATACGGTTAATGAAAAACAGCCTTATGCGGAATCGGTAATAATCGAAAAAAATAAAATAATTTTTGCCGGATCAGCTGAGCAAGCTGAGAAACTTATCGATAAATCTACGCAGATCATCAATTTGGATGGAAAGCTTATGCTGCCGGGATTTATAGATGCTCATGTTCATTTAATAAATGCCGGATTTTCTCTGCTTGGAATAAATTTGCATGAAGCAAAAAGCATGAAAGAATTTAAAGAAACATTGATGAAATATCTTTCAAAAAATAAAGGGGAATGGATTACAGGAGGGTATTGGGATCATGAGCAATGGAATGAAAAAAAACTTCCTGATAAAAAACTAATTGATGATATTACCCTGAATGTACCTGTTTTTGTCGAAAGAATAGACGGCCATATGGGGCTTGCAAATTCATATGCATTGAAACTTGCCGGGATTCATAAAGATACTCCTGATCCTGAGGGAGGTTTAATAGTTAAAGATCCGGAAACAGGGGAACCTACCGGAATACTTAAAGACAATGCTATGACGCTGGTTTATAAAGTAATACCACAGCCCAATTTTATCGATTATTTTGAAGCAGCTGTAGAAGCACTTAAAGCAGCAAAACAATTCGGGGTCACCGGTGTTCACGATATATCCTATAAGGAGCATCTTAAAGTATATGAGCAGCTCGAAAATGAAGGAAAATTATCTTGCAGGTTTTATTCAATTCTTCCCATTACCGAATCTAAATACTTACTGGATTCTTTGCTTGGATACAATAAAAGCGGGAAAATTAAAGTTGGAGGCTTGAAAGCTTATGCGGATGGTTCACTCGGTTCCAGTACGGCCTGGTTTTTTGAACCTTATGCACAGGATACTTCATTGACCGGTTTGCCTTCCGATATTATCCTAAATGGAAAACTTGAACAATGGACTATTGATGCGGATAAAAATGGGCTTCAAGTCTGTACGCATGCCATTGGTGATAGAGCAAATACATCGGTTCTTGATATAAATGAGAAAATTAGGGAAGAAGATCCGCCGAGAGACAGACGTTTTAGAATTGAACACGCACAGCATATAAGACCTGCCGACATTCCGAGGTTTGCAGAAAATGAAATAATCGCTTCATGCCAGCCCTACCATGCGATTGATGACGGTGTATGGGCGGAAAAAAGAATCGGGAAAGTTAGGATTAGATATTCCTACCCATACAAATCCTTCCTTAAAGAAGGAGTTAAAGTTTCATTCGGGAGTGATTGGCCTGTGGCTCCTGTAAATCCGTTAATGGGAATATATGCTGCAGTAACCAGAAGAACACTGGATGATAAAAATCCGGATGGATGGATCCCCGAACAAAAAATTACAGTTGAACAAGCAATTAAATGCTATACAATCAATAATGCATTTGCTTCATTTGAAGAAAATATAAAAGGAAGCATTGAGCCCGGTAAGCTCGCAGATTTAGTAATTCTTGATCAAGATATTCTTACAATTGATCCGGTGAAAATCAAGGATACAAAAGTTATAATGACAATTCTTGACGGTGAAATTATTTATCAGGCGAAATAAGAACTTTTCTTTTAATACTACTCTTCCAATGTAACTAAATTTCCCGGATCAATACCTAGAGCTTTTGCCTTAAGGACACGCCTCATTATTTTCCCGCTTCGTGTTTTCGGTAGCGATTCAACAATCTCAATATGCTCCGGCTTGGCGATCGGACCAACTTCATGACCGACATGCTGCCGGAGTTCTTCCGTAAGCTTATCGCTCTTGGAAATACCGTTCTTAAGTATTACAAAAGCATGTATCGCATTCCCTTTTACTTCATGCGGAAGCCCGATTGCAGCTGCTTCGGCAACAGACGGGTGGCTCACTAATGCACTTTCGATTTCTGCAGTTCCGAGTCTGTAGCCTGAAACTTTAATTACATCATCAACACGCCCGATAATCCAGAAATAACCGTCTTCATCCTTTTTTGCAGAATCACCGGTTAAATACATTCCGGGAAACTTGCCCCAATATTGATCCTTATATCTTTCCGGATCGTTCCAAATAGTTCTCAGCATTGAAGGCCAGGGAGATTTAATTACAAGATAACCTTCCTCATTCGGCGGTACAGGCTGACCGGAATCATTGACCACATCTGCTTTAATACCGGGGAAGGGCATTGTACCGGAACCGGGTTTTAAAGGAGTACACGGCATAGGAGTAATCATAAACATTCCGGTTTCCGTCTGCCACCAGGTATCCATAATCGGGCATTTTTCTTTTCCGATTACCTTGTGATACCATCTCCATGCTTCGGGATTTATTGGTTCCCCAACACTTCCCAATAGTCTTAAAGAAGAGAGATCATGTCTATTCGGCCAGGCATCTCCGTATCTCATTAAACCTCTGATGGCTGTGGGAGCAGTATAAAGAATATTGATTCCGTATTTTTCTATCATTTGCCACCACCTGTTCGGGTAAGGATGTGTCGGTGCGCCTTCATACATAAAAGAAGTTGCGCCGTTTAAGAGCGGTCCATAAACAATATAGCTATGCCCCGTCACCCAGCCCGGGTCAGCTGCACACCAATACCTGTCATCCTCATGAATGTCAAAAACATATTTCAGTGTTGCATAAATCCCTACCATGTAGCCGCCGTGTGTATGAAGAATTGCTTTCGGCTTTCCGGTAGTGCCGGAAGTATAAAGAAGGTACAAAGGATCTTCCGCATCGGTTTTCTCTGCATCCGAAGAAAAATTCGATATAGGCATATTCATCAATTCATGATACCACATGTCTCTCCCCGGTTCCATATAGACATCTTCACCTGTTCTTTTTACTACAAGTACGCTTTCCACGGTTGCCGCTCTTTGAAGTGCTTCATCTGCAATTTTTTTAAGCTGCACTATTTTCCCTCTTTGGTAAGATCCATCGGCAACCATTAATACTTTTGACTGACTGTCTTCAATTCTCTCGGAAAGAGCCTCAACAGAAAATCCGCCGTAAACAACCGAATGAACTGCACCAATACGGGCACAAGCCAGCATCCCGATTACCAGCTCAGGAATTCTCCCCATATAAAGTGTTACTCTGTCGCCTTTCTTCACCCCCAGACTTTTCAATACATTTCCGCACTTTACTACCTCACGGCGAAGAGCGAAATAAGAATATGATTGGAAATCTCCTTTTTCTCCTTCCCAGATAAGCGCAAGCTTATTGCGTCTGTATGTATGAACATGTACATCTAGACAGTTATAAGCAATATTAGTTTTCCCTCCGACAAACCATTTATAAAAGGGCTTGTTGGAATCATCAACAACTTTGTCCCATTTTTTAAACCATTTTAAGTTTTTAGCTTCATTAGCCCAGAATTCTTCGGGATTATTTGATGCATAGTGATATAACTCTTCACATTTTGCATGTGCTTTTTTTAAAATATGCTTAGGGGGATAATAAACTTCCCCTGATAAATGATTCTCGGACATTATAATTTCTCCTTATTGCGAGATTATAGATTAAAGGTTTATGAAGGCGGATGAAATTATAAGTTCATTCAAAAAAAATCAACAAAATATTCCAAAAGCTGATAATTTTGTCTTGTAAAACACATTTTAATAAGGTGGAATCCATCTCCATATACATCTGCGGAAGGAAATATTTACATCTTTTAATATGCTTTTTTACTTAATTAGAAGTCCGAGCGATATCATACAAGAAATCCTCTATCAAAAAAATTTTAAGAAGTGCCGATTAAGCAATCTCAGGATAATATATCCGACTGTC